>NZ_SOGI01000054.1:0-82407 GCF_004403385.1 Cryobacterium sp. TMT4-31 | reverse complement strand
CTTGGCTCCATGAATACAATCACCACAGGCCCCACACCGGAATCGGCGGCGCCGTACCCATCAGCAGATTGACCAACCTGCCTGGGCAGCACAGCTAGCGAGCGGTCTTGGGCTCGTCGGTGGGTTCGTCGCCCGAGGTGGTGTTGGTGGTGGGAGCCTCAACGGTCGGCGCGGCGGCAGCCGGCGTCGTCACGGCAGTCTTCTCGTCAGTGTCGGAGGCGGAGTCGAAGTCGGTCTCATCGAAGTCGAAGTCCGGCTCGTCATCGATAGCGGCGGGCGCCACGACGGCGTTCTTGGCGATTGACCGGGACACGACCATGGCCGCGAGGGTGATGATGAAGCCCAGGATGCCGGTGCCGATCAGGGTGGCACCGAGACCGCTGCCGGACTGGGCGGAGAAGTACGCCACGTAGTCGGAGGACTGCGAGGTGTAGAACTCGGCCTGGGTGGCGTTGGAGGAGGTCAGGATCAGGTACCCCGCGGCGGTCACGACCACGTCGACCAGCCACAGCAGTGCCAAGACGAGGTTGAACTTGGACAGGGGACGTGAGCTGTTCTGGGACATAACTTCCTTCGTTGTATGAGCGGCCGGTGACGACCTCGCGTCACGCTACGCATCATTCCTATGGACAACCTATGTGTGAGCAGAGAATCGTCGTCGCACCCGCTGATCGAGCCCACCCGCTGACCGAGCCCACCCGTTGACCGATCCTGTCGAGATCCGGTGCCCTGTCTCCGGTAGACACTACGTCGCTCTGCAACATTGTCAACCGCATTTCCCAGCACCCCGCGCCCAGATACACCCCAAAAGTGAACGCGAGCACTCCGCCGACGCGGTAAGCTATTCCAGTTGCCTCCGGTGGATGCCCATACGGGAATCTGTCGGGCACGGCGGGCTGTAGCGCAGCTTGGTAGCGCACCTGACTGGGGGTCAGGGGGTCGCAGGTTCAAATCCTGTCAGCCCGACCAAATGTCCCGGAAACTCAAGGGTTTCCGGGACTTTTTTGGTTAAGAGATTTGATGTTCCCATCACTACCCCATCACTTTCAGCCCATTTCCGCCGTTGAGTCGGCCCTGTCATCTGAGGGACTGAGGTCGGTTTCGGTCCCTCCCGATCGTCCGGGATTCTCGTGCGCACCTTCTGGGTATGAGCATTCACAACGACAACCCCACCTCTCCTCCCACCGACGACTGGGGCTTGGAGCCCCTGATGGACGTCCACGAGCTGGCTTCCTACCTGGGCATCCCGATCGCCACGGTCTACGACTGGCGGGTGCACGGCAAAGGCCCGGCCGCGTACCGGTTCGGCAAACACCTCAAGTTCGCCATCTCCGACGTGCGGGCGTGGATCGCCCAACAGCGCGAGTCCACCAGCGAGCCGAGGCGTCCCGATCGGCGGTGAGCTGAGATGCCCCGGCAACGGTTGACCATCGGCACCTTCGGTGACATCAGCACCCGCCAGATGCCGAACGGCCGCTACGAGGCGCGAACTCGTTACCGCGACTGGGACGGCCACGCGCGCCTGGTGCAAGGCACCGGTGCCACGACCAAAGCCGCCGAACGGGCACTGAAGGCCAAGCTCGCCGACCGGGACCTGTTCCAACCCGCCGACACGAGCTTGTCCCCGGACAGCCTGTTCAGTGACCTGGTGGTCTACTGGTTGGAGGACATCGACCTTGAGGACCGGATCTCGAGGACCACGCGGAACCTCTACGAGCGCAACATGCGCACCCTGGTCTCACCCGCCTTCGACCATCTCGCCTTGCGGGAGATCGGGGTGGCCCGGTGCGACAAGTTCATCAAGCAGCTCGCGAAGATCTCCTACAATCGCGCCAAACAGGCCCGGGTGGTGCTGCGGCTCGCCCTGGAGCTAGCGGTGCGGCACGAGGTCCTGCCGCGGAACCCGATGGACCACGTCGCCCGCCTGCACCGCGAACCGCACGTCCCCGCCGCACTCATGGCCCCCGAGGTCAACGTGATTCGGGCGGCGATCGCCCAGTGGGAGAGTGCCGTCAACCACACGTCCGGCCCCAAGCCCGACGGTCAACTCGGCGCAATCATCGAGGTGATGCTCGGCACCTCTGCCCGGATCGGCGAGGTCCTGGCCATCCGCCGCCGGGACGTTGACATCACCAGCCCCGTGCCCTCGATCCGCCTGGCCGGCACTATCGTCAGCCGCAAGGGGGAGCAGACCTTCCGGCAGGACCACCCCAAAACCGCCAAGTCCACCCGCGTTGTCGCCATCCCCACCTTCACCTCCGACGCAGTCCGCCGGCGGCTCGCCAAAGTCGGCAGCATGGGCCTGGATGACCTGCTGTTCCAATCCCGGGACGGCACCCCTCTGACCACCGCGAACGTGCGCCGGCAGCTGCGACAAGTGCTCGAGGGTGCGGGCATCAACGGGGTGACCCCGCACATGTTCCGCCGCACCGTCGCGACCGCGGTCAACACCAACGCCAGCATCGAACTCGCCGCAGAACTACTCGGCCACACCGACACCAGGGTCACGATCATGCATTACATCCAACGCAGCGAACTGGTGAACCCAGCCACCGCCGCGCTCCTCGATCGGGCGTTCGCGAAGGATGAAGACTGAATGCGGTGCTGCCACGGTGGCAGCACCGCACCATCTGGGATTATGCCGCTTGGAACTGAATCTGTGGCCGGAGTGCCGCAGCTATCCTGCCTGTGCGTTCGCGATGGATGCTGACTCTTCACGGTGCCGCCACGCTGGCGGCGCCGTGCCATCTGGGCTTTTGTAGTGCCGAAGCAAATCTGCCTGCGTGGCCCTCGACTGTAGTTTCGCGGATGTCGATGGCGTGCGGTGATGCCGTTGCGGCCGCACCGTGCCATCTGGAGTTTTGCCGCTTCGCAGGGAATCCTCGCTTCGGACCGCCGCACTCACCGACCGGCGTTGGCGAAAATTAACCACCGTCCACGGTTGTGCCACGGTGGCCCCACCATCCCATCTGGAGTTTTGCCGAAAGCCCGAGGATCAGGTCGTGTATGCAACGCGCGGGCCTTCGAGGATCTACCTTCCATTTTGCGCCGAGGATCGAGCGTTTGCAATCGTTCCATCCTCGAAAGGCGAAGGACGTCCACAAACTGCTTGGCGGTCATCCTGTGGGGCTGTCATTCTCACTGGACACGCTCCTGCCTTCAAGAAGAATCAAAGAATGCGATGAGCCTAAGAACGGTCCAGTTCTTCGAGTTGTCGTGAGTTCCATACCCGGATTGCCTCCTTGGCTGCACCCCTCACAACCCGCGGAGCGGCCTCGGTCGAAAGCAGATAGACCTTCGGCAGCAACTCGTCGAGATGTCGATAGGTTCCAGGTGCGAGGTCCTGGAATGTGTAGAGCATCCGGATCGGAATGCGAATCCCTTCACTTTCGAGCAACTCTCCAATTCGTTCGATTACAGGCTTCTGCAAAAGCGAACCTGCTGTCGAAGTTCGGATCAGGGACTGACCGGCTTCGAATTTAACGTCTGGATTGGCCTCGTGCGACAGTTGGAGCAATAGCGCGTGGGCCCATGTCGAATCCCCCTCACGGATGGCAAAGGAGATGGTTCTAGCGGCTTGTACCTTTCCCGTGTCCCCTTCGGACATCATGGAGACAATGGCCCCGAGTACCTCGACCTCAGGCATGATTTTCAGGCTGGCGCCGGCGCGGACTGCCTCTGCAAATACTTTTGTCGACGGGCGCACGAAAAAGCCATCGCTTCTTACATTTGTAAGTATCGACTGCCAATCGAGAGTCAGGGCTTGAACGACATCGGCCGGAATCTGGTTCGGGTAGCGAGCAATCCTGTCCAGACCCTGGGCTTTCAGAACGCCGTCGATCCTGGGGTTTGTGAGGTGCTCAAGAACAGCTCGCCAGACATCTGCGTTTTCGAAGCGCAGGGCGAATGCCACTGCGACGTTGCATGTGTCTAGACCGCCGAAGGAGTAGATTCCCTTATTCGCTTGGTCAGCTTCCTGGTTCAGAGCAAGAACTAGGTTCGCAGCTGAGACGTGAATGAATTCGTCTTCCCTAAGCGGGTCGTCGGAGCCGTTATCCGCCAAGTAGGCGGCGAGCTTCACGCCCGTGGATTCGAGACCTACACCCTTTTCTCCGTTAACGTTCTCGCGTATGGCGCGTAGCACGCGTTCCAGATCGGCATTCGAATCAATCGTCTGCCCATGTCGAACCGCGAAAGACGTCCAGACGGCCTTCGCCTCAGCCCCTACGGACGCCCAATCGATGGTCTCTACTAGTTGACTAAAAGTGTTGCTAAAAGGCGGCGATAGGAGCTCAGGGTGGCTAAGCAAAACGGATGATTTCTGAGCAACTTGCTGGTCATAGGAGCTGCCCGGAAGAAGTCGACCAACTGTTTTCCACACTCTGTCCAGATTCGACCAGTTCGTCTCGAGACCATCGCTATCGCCGAGACGGCGCCAGACAAGGTCAATTGCTGTCCTCAACTCGGCGGGCTCTAGATAGTCCGCCGCGTAGTCGAGTAACTGCAGGTCTTGTTCGGATACCCCAATCTCGGAAGGGCGGTGAAGAATCAAATGGGCATCTCGCTTCAATGATTGATCGGGCCCCTCAGCTCTAACGCGACGGAGGGCGACCTGAAGCGTGCTCGAGGCCCGCGCATGACGAAGTAAACGCAACGCCTCACCGGTATAGAAATCATCACCCGGATGTTCGATGAGGTGTATTTTCGCAAGCTCTTCCCGATTGCTTCTTGTCCTCGAAAAATCGCCTGCCAGTTCCGAAATCAGCAGCGCGTCGATGCCGATCTCGCCGGCAGTGCTTCGCATGAATACACGCTTGCCGGACGTCGACTCGAATTCAGATTCGAACAAATCGCGCAGAACAGCAGAGTCGCGGCTAGCGGCTCGCACAGTCATTCGCGCGTCGGCCCACCCAGATCGTCCCCTAACGACTTTCACCCACAGGTCCTTCATAGGGTTCGCATCCGAATACGCCATGGCGGATTGCGCGTGGACGCGAACAGACTCCGCGATATCCGCTTGAGTGCGTGACGGGCCCCAGCTGATTCCTCTGGAAACTTGAAAATGGTCAAAAGCCTTCATCGGGCCGCGCGGCAGCCACTCGAGCACTTCCCGTGAGCTCAGGAAGGCGGCAGGCTCGGAACCAGTATCCATCTCTCGATGCACTAGTTGTTGCAGGAGCACTGCAATCGCCAGACGGAAGCTCGCGGAGAACGCGTCAGGCTTCTGCAAGCGTGTCAGGTCCTGGACTAGCTCGCGAAGCCTATCTCGAGCCACGGACGATAATTCCAACTCGGCAAGCCCGACGCTCCCGTAGAGGGCCGCGGCCACCCGCGCTCCAACTGGGAGCTCCTGCCGAAATGCGATGTCCCATAAGTCCGCGGTGGCAGATTTCTGGCTTTCTAGGTAGAGAGACTCACGCGCCTTCGTAATGAGTTCGGAACTCCAGCCGATGAGGTGATTTGCGTTGGGCTGAGAGTATTGCTCTAGCTCGCGCTCTCGCCTTTCGGTCACAAGTGCTAAAAGGGCGGCGCTTGAGGGGGAGTCCTCAGAAAAATTCGGGTGTGGTGAAACGGCCCACGGCAAAACGGCCGCTACTACCCACTCAACGTGGACGTCGTCGCTATTCAAAAGTCTTCACTCCTCCACGAAACCGGGTTTGAAACATTCTGGTCGGGACTCGATTCGCTGCGAGCGATGCGTCCGGCGGCTTCATACGTAGCTGCAGCTTTCACAATCTGGCTGTACACCAGGCTCTCGAGTTGGGACGGTTTGAACGCGCGGCCGGGCGTTGTATCAGCTGCTATGCCGAACCCTTGGGCATGTACGAGCTGCACCACTTGTGCCTCCGTTACTTGCGGACGTGACTGCGCGCAGGCGACGACAATCACCAATACCCTTTCTAGCCCCGTGACTGAGCCCAGAGTCTGCGACAGGAACGAATTTTCTACGATCGCTGCATGGTTAGCCGCGAGGTAGGGGATGACCAAAAGCTGGACGATTTCCTCGCCGGGCAAAGCCATTCTCGTTGGCCAGTCCCGTTGTGACTGTTTGACCGCTGCAACTATCGCCTCGTCCCAATTGTCCAGCACAGCGGCAACCGGGTGGCGTACTCCGACGACTAGTTCGAACGGCATCCTAAGTCCGCCAGGAAAGCGACACTGCAGACCTCAGCACGATTATTGACGTGGGCCCAGAACTCTCACCGCATACACCTGGTTCAAGTTTCAACTCGACGAACTCTGAACCGCTTAGCAGCATGTCTCGCGTGGTTCGCGCGTCGAACTCTTCCGGAAGGGCGTCGCAGCCGACGAAGTGCTGTCGCTCAATCGTCCCGACTGCCACGTTGACTTCTTCTGGGGGCAAGAGCGCAAGGGCGGTGAGTGAGAGTATTAGGGCAAGAACGCTTACACCGGAAACCCATTTGGCCCACTTCATGAGCGATTTCACGGACTCGAAAAGCGAGTCCGACTGCTGGATTAGTGCTTCGCCGGCGAGTGGTTCCGCGTTCCTGTCCTGATTCGAGTACTTCAGAGACGCCGTCACGAAAAGGCCTGTTCCAACAATCAGCAGGATCACGCTTGCGAGGCCAAGAAGCCTTCCCAGGAAAGGCAAATTGGCGCCGGCCGGGGACAGGACGAGTCCTGCTGCCAAGGCTCCTGCGCCGGCGCCTGTCAAACCGGCGGCCGATCGTGCTCGTCCGCGGAACAATTCAATCCGCTGTTTCGCTGCGTTGAAGGCAGTCTCATAGTCGACGCCCTGCTGCCCCATGGCCTCAGAGTACTGGGTCAGAGGCGAGAAATTGGACAGCAGGGCGTCTCTGTCGTGTCGGGACCCCGTCAATAGGACGTTGTGCCGTGAAATCGCGACTGCTACTTACGGCGCTAGTAGGCAGCGCTCGAAGTCTTAGTACAGGATCTTGACCAGAGATCAGTCGGACCTGACGCGCTTTCGGGCTGGCGATTCCCGATCACGGTCGAGCGGTCCCGACCTAGGGCACGGCGCATCCGCTTCGTTAGGAAAAATCCTAAGTTGCGAGACAGCGCTGGGGCAGTGATCATCGGCAACCGCACAAATTGCCACCTGCATCAGATTCAGGTACCAGCGGTGACAACCGATACTTTGGGCATATGACCCATCCTTCATTTTCAGAAGCGAACGGCTATTCCGAACCTCGCACAATTGCGCAAGTCGACGGACTGGATATCGTTACGAGAATTGCCGTCTGGAACGCGATCTACCCGGCTATAAGGAAGTCGGAGTTTGGATATCACAACCAGGAAAACAACTCGATGATCTTCGATAAGACGCCGGAGGTTGTTTGGACGGATTTCTTCGGAAAAATGGTGGACGAGGTTCCATCCGGCGATGTCGTCTGGTCTATGTCGAAACAAGTCATGCTCGAAGAACCACTCAACCGCGTATTCGACCTGCTTGAAGTGGTGATCCCGGCGCTGGTTTTCGATCTACCTGAGCAAAGTACCGACCGCGTGAACGATGTCTTCATTCGCCACCTTGTGGGGTACCGCGTTGTGCGTCGACGAGTGATACGCATCGATTTTGGAGTGGAGTCCGACTCGGTTGTTGCCGCGCTTAGCGCATCATCGTTGCCAGGACTGGAAGGGGTGTTCAAGCACATCGAGAATTCGATCGTTCTTCTCAGCGAACGAAATGCCCCGGACTATCCGAATACGGTAAAGGAAGCGATGTCGGGAGTCGAGGCCATGTGTGAATTCCTTACTGGGAAGAATCAGCTTGGAAAGGCGTTGAAGGACTTTTCCAACACTGGGTTGGCCATTTCCGGGGTGCAGATCGAGGCTTGGAATAAGATGTACGGCTGGGCTTCAAACGAGAATGGGGTCCGCCACGGCTCCTTTAGAATCCCGAACGTCGACCACGCAATTGCCAAATACCTTGTGATTACGGGTGCCGCATTCGTCTCTTTGCTCATCGAGAAGGCTCGCGAGGCGGGCAAGCTAAACGTGGGGTAGCGCGCCGAATGCTTCGAGTTATCGATCGCTGGACGCCGGAGGACTATGCGCGGTCCGCAACGAGACCCATGCCGTCATGGGCGATAGTGGAATGAATGGAGGGCAGGCGGCCAGCTACCGAGAAGCAGGCATTTGCGTCGGTGACGCTATCCACAGCTACAACGAGAATGTTCGAGATCGGCACAGGGACGTTGCGCTGGGACGAGGACGCGCTGCCCGAATGAGAAGCTGTATGTGAATCATGGGGCTTCAGCCAGGGCGGGCATTTGGCTCGTGCGCTCAGCCTCAGTTTCGAACTGATCCTCCGCGTTTTCCTGAGTAGCGATACTCAGCACGATGCTCGCGGCAAACGCGAGCAAGGCGACGGTGAAGAGTATCCAAAGGAGTGAAGCTTCAGGCCCTTTGAAACCCTCTACTTGGACTCCTATAACCGCGTAAACAATGCCGAGGAGGCACGCGGCAACAGTGCCAACAAAGCTCCTCCGGTACCAGCTTCTACGTTTCAGCCCTTGGTGTATTCCACGCCGGTCAGCAACGATCGCAATCAGGATTAGGGGAAAAACTCCCGCCAGTATTGCGCACGTAGCTGCATTCATGGCTGTCAGCCTATCGGCAGTGGCCACAGCGGTAGCGAGCACATATCGGTCTACCGATGACTAGCGCAATCGACCATCTAGTGTCCGTCCGTCTTCTGCCTCTGCTTCGCAAATAGGGTTTGAGCGAGCAATTGCATCGCCTTAGGGCTCGAGCCCGCCGGGGCTGGCCAAGAACACACGAAGTTCGGTTCGACTCACTCGCACCTTTCCAATGCGTTAGCTCATGGCTGCGTGCAGAACGAGCTTGAGCACTGTCAACAAATATCCCACGCCGGCGCCCGCGTCCGCGACGCCCTATTAGCGTATGTAATGGCGGAACTAGGCCGTTTCGGCCTGCTGATCGCCGACATCAGCCTGACCAGAAACGGTGTCCCGAGCGACCCCTAAAATCCCACAGTCGAATTGCCACGCCTCTTGCAGATCGAGGCGGCACACCTTCTACGTGAAAGCGGAGGAGGCCGTGGTGACGGTGTCGATGCGGGTGATGAGCGCCGGCGATGGCTACAAGTACTTGCTGCGTACCGTCGTTGCCGGCGACGGGCAGCGGTCACTGTCCACGCCGTTGACCCGCTACTACAGTGCGAAGGGCACGCCACCGGGTCGATGGATGGGAAGCGGTCTGCCGGGCCTCGGTTCGGGTCGTATCCTCGAGGGTGCCGAGGTCACGGAGGCCCAGTTGCAGAGACTGATCGGGATGGGGCGAGACCCGGTCGATGCGGCACCGCTCGGTCGCGCCTATCCCGACTACCAGAGGCAAGCCGATCCTGCATTGCCCGACAGCGCTCAGCAGACTACTACCCGGCGGCGCGCAGTCGCCGGGTACGACTTCACGTTCTCTATTCCGAAGTCGGCAAGCATCCTCTGGGGTGTAGCGGACGCAGCCACACAGTCGCAGATCGTGCAGGCGCATCATGCGGCGGTCTCCGAGGTCGTGGCGTACATGGAGCGCGAGGTTGCGGCGACAAGGACAGGAACAACCGCGTACGACGGAGCCGTCGCGCAAGTTGATGTCACGGGCCTGATCGCCACGGCGTTCGACCACTTCGACAGCCGGGCCGGCGACCCGCACCTGCACACGCACGTGGTGATCAGCAACAAGGTGCAAACCGTGCTCGACGGCAGGTGGCGCTCGCTCGACGGCCGGCCGATGCACGCTGCCGTCGTCGCGCTCTCCGAACTGCACGAGTCCTTGTTCGCGGACGCGTTGACGCGATCCCTGGGCGTGCAGTGGGAGATGCGGGAGCGGGGGAGGGATCGCCATCCGGCGCTGTCGATCAGTTCAGTTCATGAGGCGCTCGTCGCGGAGTTTTCATCGCGGTCACGGCACATCGACATCGCGACCGACGCCCTCATCGATGCCTTCCTGGAACGGCACGGCCGCCGGCCAGGCCCGGTGACGATAATGAAGCTACGCGCCCAGGCGACACTCTCCACGCGGCCCACGAAGGAGGTGCACTCGCTCGCCGAACTCACCGCCGCGTGGCGCGAACGAGCGGAGCGGGTGCTTGGTGAGGACGCGACGACATGGGCATCCACGGCATCCACATCCTCGCTGGCGCCCACGTTGCGGGCCGAGGGCCTGCCGAAGGAGGCGCTCGATCAGATCGGGAGCAGAGTGATGACGTCGGTGAGCGAGAAGCGTGCGACCTGGCGGCATTGGAATCTCGCCGCCGAGGCAGCACGCCAGCTGGCGCAACAACGATTCGCCTCGGCGTCTGATCGCCAAGCCGTCATCGGCCTTGTCGTGGAGGCCGTCGAGCGGGCCTCGTTGCGGATCACTCCACCCGAGCTCGCGTCGAGCCCTACTTCGTTCCTGCGAGCTGACGGCACGTCCGTCTTCCGGCCGAAGCACGCCATCGTCTTCACCTCGACGGAACTGCTCGATGCCGAGGCTCGGCTGCTGGACCGTGCGGCGGACATGACAGGGCCTCGAGTGTCCCCGGCCACGCTTAGTGGACTCTCACGCACACAGCTGCCGAGTGGCGTGGTGCTTGCTGACGACCAGCTCTCGGCGCTCACGGCGATCGCTGGGTCTGGGCGAGCCGTCGATGTTTTGGTTGGTCCGGCCGGTGCAGGCAAGACCACCGCGATGAGTGCGCTTCGGCACGTCTGGGAGGCCACGCACCATGCCGGCTCGGTGGTGGGGCTTGCTCCTTCGGCCGCAGCCGCTCAAGTCTTGGCAGAAGACCTCGGCATCCCAACCGAGAACCTGGCGAAGTGGTGGCAGAACCACCTCGACCACGGAGAAACCTTCCACGCCGGCCAGCTCATCATCGTCGACGAAGCATCCTTAGCGGGCACCCTCTCCTTGGACCGGATCACCACGGTTGCCGCGTGCGCCGGTGCAAAGGTCCTGTTAGTCGGCGACTACGCGCAGCTCCACTCGGAGGACGCCGGAGGCGCATTCTCAATGCTGGTACACAGCCGGGCAGATGCCCCCGAACTCGTCGAGGTGCACCGCTTCACACACGAGTGGGAGAAGACAGCCTCCCTCAGACTGCGCCAAGGTGACCCCGACTCGATCGACCACTACATCGCACACGCCAGAGTGAACGGCGGCGCCACCGAGTCGATAATGGATGCCGCCTACACGGCCTGGCGCGCAGACACCCGAGCAGGCAGGGCGACCGTCCTGATCAGCGACTCGAACGAGACGGTCGCCGCGCTGAACGCACGCGCCCGCACAGAACTCATCCTCGAAGGTCGCATAGACGCGGTCCGCGAAGTCGCCCTCCACGACGGAAACCGTGCCGCTGTCGGTGACACGGTGATCACGCGCCGAAACGACCGGAAGCTGCGCGCTGCCCGAACGTGGGTGCATAACGGAGACCGGTGGACCGTGACCGGGGTGAGCCGGAACGGCTCGGTCCATATCCGCCTGCACGGCCACCGATGGGGGAGCACAGTACGGCTACCCGCGGACTACGTCAAGCACCACCTCGAACTCGGCTACGCCGTCACGTCGCACCGCGCGCAGGGCATCACGACCGACACCGGACACGTCGTCGTCACCGCAAGCATGACGCGCGAAAACCTCTACGTCGCAATGACGCGAGGTCGCGAAGCCAACCACGCCTACGTCGCCGTTGACCGACCCGATGCTGCCCACATTGGGCCGCACCCGGGCTCCGACAAGGATGCGACAGCTCGCAGCGTCCTTTGTGGCGTTCTACAGCACGTCGGCGCCGAGCTGTCCGCACACGAAACGATCGTGGTGCAGCAGGATACGTGGGGTTCCGTTGCCCAGCTCGCGGCAGAGTACGAGACCATCGCGGCGGCCGCGCAGCACGACAGATGGGCGTCATTGGTGCGCGGCAGTAGGCTCTCACCCGGCCAGGCTGAGGATGCCATCAAGTCTTCTGCGTTCGGGGCGCTGACGGCGGAGCTCCGGCGAGCTGAAGCCCACTACCTCGACGTCGAAAGCCTGGTGGCTCGTGCGGTTGCAGCACGAGGGATAGAGGAAGCTGAGGATGTGGCGGCCGTTCTATGCTCCCGGATAACGACGGCGGTGGCGGGTGATGCGCGCCCGACTCGAGCGCTCAGGACGCCGCGACTTATCGCGGGGCTCATCCCGAAGGCGATCGGACCGATGACCATGGAGATGCGCCAGGCTCTCGACGAGCGCAGCGACTTGATCGAATCGCGGGCGAACGCGGTACTCGACGAAGCATTGCTCGGAGGCGCCAGGTGGACTCGGGCACTCGGTGTCGTCCCACGACGACTCGAGACATCCAGTTGGAGACAGCAGGCGCGAACGGTGGCGGCATACCGAGACCGCTACGCAATAGTTGGCACGAGAGCCTTTGGTCCCGCGCCGCAGACACAGACCCAACGACGTGATAACGCTCAAGCTCGGCGCGCGATACAGGCCGCTAAGCGGATCGCAGAGGAACAGGACGCTGATGCGATACGGCGCCCAGGTCGTACGACGGGGCCTTCACCTCTGCGCGTCCGCATGTAACATTTAATGCCTGAGTGCTGGTGGAACTTGAACCCGTAGAACATCCCTGGACCGTGGAGCGACGGTAGCCAACTCTTGATCATCCATGTAGGCATCTTGCTGCCGCCGGGCCAGTGGACCCGGGGAAGTGGAGCACCTGAGCCGGGCTCACGGCGTACACTGCCAGGCATGGACGACCTCGCCGCGATCGACGCGCCGCATTGCCCCTCATGCCTGGTGCTCTGCGAACCGGTCGGCTCCGCATCCCGCCCGTTCTGGGCATGCCCCTCGTGCCGGGTCGCTGTGCTTGCGGGTAACTAACGAATTGCGCGGCCAGCGCTGAGTGTGCAGCCTGCTCTGCTACTCCGTTTCGTCTACGGAGAACTCAATCTCGCCACGTCGAATCATCGGCATGAGAAGCGCCGATCCAAAGACGCGCAGAGTGATGTCTGCAATAGATTGGCGGACGTATGGCACGAGGGCCATTATCGCGACGTTGTTGACGAAATCAAGAAGTACGTGTCGAGGTATAGACCGAGCGCCGATGCCCTCCAGCGTGTACTCGGCGCCAACGTCTGAAACGATGACCCCCAGATCAGTATCGAAGCGGGTCACCAGGCGCACTCGGAACCCGTTGTCCGCGTCGCGATAGTCGATCTGCATCCCATAGGAGGGTTCGACGGACTCGCCTTCTTCTGAATCCGGAGTCACCTTCCCGCGCCGGGCGGAGAGCTCAAACACGGAGATGTCAGAAAGGGAGGAGTTTTCCACCACGCTTTCGACGGTGATCGCCTCGACGTCAGGCATCCATGGACTCAAATCGAGTTACATGACGAACGGGGGCGGGCGCGTGATCCCCAGTTTTCCATCCGCCCAAGCGTGCCGACTTGGACCAGATGGCTCCGGCGGCACCCGGAATTCTTACCGACTTCACGATAGCTTCAAACGAGTCGTCGTCGGTGCAGCAGGCGTCAGTCACGGTATGTTCGATGTTCGCGCCCACGGCCAACGCGTACCTGCGGACGCTCGCGAGTGTTGGATTGCTGTCATAGTGCTCGAACGCGGCCACCGTCGGCTGGCTCACGCCCATTCGCTCCGCCACGTCGTTCTGAGTGAGATTGTGCTTCCTGCGTTGAGCCTTGAGCTCCGTCAGCAGGCGATCGTGCTCATCTATGAGATCTCCAGCGAGGAGCTCTAATCGAGCGATATCCTTCGTCATAGACCAGACTCTATATCCGAATCGGGTTCGGGGGCAATTCCCCAGAGCTGGGACTCTCCGCTGTCATAAAAGCGCTTCGCGATCCCGATCTCAGCATCCTGGGCACTGTTGATATCGCCTGCTAACGACTTCTCGTGGATGTGATGCCCAACGAAATGATCCAGCGCTGCCGCGGGTTCGGAGTGGTACAAACGCACAAGTGTGTTACCGAATTGAGTCACACCATCGACGACCGTTGTCACGTTGATCGTCTGCCAGCGAATCTCGTAAAGCGGCGGAGGATTGGTCTCATCCACATGCTTGACTTCCGAAACCGGAGTCAGTTCGCCACGGCTTGCCTTCTGGATTCGGCGCTGGAACTCCATCTTTGCCATGGCCTTGTTGTAGGGACTCCATACCCGCCCGGGGGTATCTAAGGCTATGAAGAAGGCCTCGGTTGCTACGGATAAATCCTTCTCATCCCCTGAGTCACACCGTGGGAACCCGAACCATCGAAAACCAACTGCTCGCCCCGCACTGCATCGGGACGGGTCATTGAACAGTCGCATTTGATGAGCCTAACCGCCGGTCCGGTTCCGTTTCGCCCGGGGACCCCCTTACTGGGTATGCCGGACCGATGATTCAAGAAAACCCCGCGGATAAGCTCTTCCCAGGAGCAGGCGTTGGGGACGCTCACCCGTCTGGCCAACTTCATCGAGAGCAAAGGCATCGACAAGGCCGTCGTCACCGATCTCATGCGACCGCTGCGCGAGATCCGTCGGGCCCAGCAGAAACCCGCGCACGAACTGCGGGCGAACGTAACTTACAAGACCTTCGTCCATCGTCAGGTCGTGCTTCTCGAAGACCCTAGCGAAGTGCTTAGGGAACTCGGGCGATGGCTATCCACTCACCCGAAGAATCGCGGCTGGAAATCAAACTTCGAGCCTGATGAGTACTACCGGATGTAGTCGGTCTATCCATGTAACGTGAGCGTCGTGACGAAGCCGACGCTCTAGCAGGAAGGGAAAACCTGGTTGCAGGGGCTTTGGTCGTTGCTGCCAACTAGAAGAATCGGCGGTAGTTGGTTCCGCCGATGCCCGCGTCAGGGTTCGTCCTAATGTCCGCGACGATACTCAAGCGCAAAGAATGGCCACTGAAGAGCGACAATCGAGATGCGCATCCCCCCTTATCGGGTGGCGCATCGCCGAAGGCTGACCTCCAGGCTGTGGGCGTCGCCTGAAGGTTCTCAATCACACCGGCGGCGCCGGCGATCGAAGATCGGTCGAGGCTGGATATTGTCCGGCCGGTAGCGCTTCCGCGGGTGGGCATGTAGTCAGCGATCATTGTCGAAGGTTCCGGCCTCGAGTATCCAACGCCCGGCAAGAATGATGTTCCTCGTATGAACCACAGGATTCCATTGACGCTTGTTCCGTTTGCTGTCAGGATCTGCACACAAAGCAGAAGGGCCGTAGAGCGATGAATCTTGCCGATTTGCTCATCCTTGTTGTTGATGCTTCCGCGACCCCAACTCCATCCCCCAATCCGGGTGATCCCACCATCGCGGCGAACGTGGCGCTCTCCAACTACTACCTCGCCATTCTCATCCTTGTGGCTGCGCTCGCCGTCATCACCATTGCCCTGGTCTTCGCGTATAACTACCATGTACAACTCTTGAAGGTCATCAATTCGGCGGTCAAAAACGGTCAGACACCCAAAACGACAACCGACGATGCAGCAATACAAGGCGCAGAGCCGGCAATCCTGGGTCCTGACACAGGTGTCCCCTCCACCCAGCTGGTGTTTGCTCTAATGGGAGTCGCCGGTGAGGTCTCATGGGTTGCCGACGGCGGGCTTCCCCCGAGCGGCTCCGGTACAGGTTTCGCGACAACTTTCGACAAGGCGGGGAGGTATAAGGTCTCGGCCACCTACTTTGATGGCGATAACGTAACCAAAACGCTTGGCAAGGACGTGGTGATTGCCGCCGCAGAAGCTCCAGTTTCGGCTTCGTCGTCCGGGATTGCGCTCCCATTTGTGATCAAGAACTGGGGACGCCTGGTCGTTGTGATATTCGGGGTTGGTGTGATTTCGGCTCTCATGTCAACAAAGATTCTCGACGCTGCTGCGGGTGTCGGGATTTTGGGAACTCTCCTCGGGGTGGGAGCGGTGACGGCGACGTCAGGCGCAGGCGGAGACAAGCCCTCGAATCCCGAAAGTTAATCCCGTGCCCGACGAAGGAGACACTTTAGGTGAGTCGCGGCGACGGTGACCTCCCAGGCAGCGGATTCGACAACGCAGACCCTGTGGAGGTCCTGAACGCAGAGGGCCCGATCATGGACAAGCTCCGTGCACCGGACGGACGATGGCGCCTAGTACCGGTGTCTGGGCTAATAATTCCTAATGGTCTTTCAACTAGCCAGCTCACCTTCGTGGTCATTGACACCGGTGTCTGCGTCGACCACCCGAGTCTTGTCGGGCGTGTGATCAAGCAGCTTGACCTAACCGGTGAAGGAACGCGTGATGAGAACGGCCACGGTACCGCCGTAGCGGCGATCCTCGCGGTGGACGTTCCGACAGCTGAGATCATTAGTGTGAAGGCCATGAATGCGCAGGGGCAAGCGTCGATCGAGCTGCTCAACCATGCGTTGCGGGTAGCTGGAACGTTGTTGGAGGGGCGTGCGGGAGTGGGCGTCATCAACCTCTCGGCAGGCAGGCGCTCGCCGTCGTGCGAAAACGACTGTCCGCTCTGTCACACGGTGAAGCAGCTATGGAAAGAGGCGCATCTCGCTGTCGTGTGTGCGGCGGGCAACTCTCCCGGCGTGGCGTACTGCCCAGCAAAGTCCGCATTCTCAGTAGCGACGCCCGACGAATGGTCCGCCCCGGGCGACGTGACTATTTTCCCACCCAACTGGGTCCCGGTGCCCTAGCAAGTCGCATGCACCGGTTTTCCTGGGCGGGACCAGCGTCCCGGCGGCGCCGCAACTCGTTTCAATCGCGGCCGGTACGCAACCCCCGGTTTCGGCGGCCGACCTCACGCCAATTTTCGGTCCGAAAGTCATAACCGCTCATATCGGTCAGCACAGAGCACCCGGGACCGGTCAGCCTGGCGCTGCAGTGCCAGCATTGTCTGCTGTTGTGGCTAAGTTGAGACCATGGCACGGGCACAATGAACCTCGACGAATGGACTGTCAAGTCTGTCCGCAACCCATGGGGAAAGGTTCCAGTGACGGCCGGCGGCAAGTCCCTTTCGGGCCGCACCCGTGAGTACATGGACCGCCTGCTGGAGCAACAGAGTGCTCCGGACACGGTCAGTCGCCGAACACTCGCGAAGCATTGCGTGCTTGGTGGGTTTCGGCCTTGGGGACAAGGCCGCTCTTATCGGACGCCCTGTTCTCGGTAATGCTGTCGGCCGTTTGTGAGCCATGTACCGAACGTGGTCCCAAAGAAATGGGCGGTTGACAGCTGCCATCGCCGGCCCGCCAAGCCGATCCGGCCGACGCGGCAGATCCGATAGACGCCGACGTTCGAAGCATCGCACGCCCGAATACTGCCGTGCGTTCCACTCCAGTCTGTTTGGTGGACCGCTCAACTCCGCCGAGCCCAGGACACTCGAGTGCGTCGTCGAAAAAGAGGCCATCGGTTCCCTGTGAGTAGGCAGAATGTCCAGAGCACCGTTCACACTCTGATGCAGCGCCCAGTAGCCCTTATTAGAAGTCCTCGTCGCTCCGCTGCCATTCGATGGTGCGGCGCCGCAGAGGTTCGAGGCCGTCGAACGAGTAGTCGATATCAACTGTCAGGTTTGCCGGTTCACACTCTGTCCAATGCTGAGAATCAAACTCTAGGAAAGTGGACTCATGGCGGTGCATGAGGACCGGAGAAGACTCCAGACCGATCACTGGTGGAATTTTTCCTTCTGCGAAGATCTCAATCGTTGTGTACGAGGTCGGGCCGTTCGCCTCAGCTGGGTCGAGTGCCCACGCTTCACCTACGACAACATCGTGCACGTATACGGACGCTTCCGAGCACTCGATCCGTACGCCTTTGAACGGGAGTCCATCAAAATCAAATCCAATCGCGTAAACCGGACCGATATGGAAATCGACTCGGACACCAGCCGCAGCGATCGCAGCCGATCGCGCGGAGTATTCCGCTGCCTGTCGTGAACTCTCCGCAGCATCGCGCGCAGACCTCGCCATTTTTTGAGTTTGCACTGCGTACCAGACCGTGACACCGATCAGCCCAAGCGTGGTCACGGTTGGCGCCAATTCAGTTACGAAGTTCAATAGGTTGGTCACGATATCGACCCTATAGGCCACTGGTTTCCAGTGGCGCGAGATGAACAGTCCGCCGTCGGGGACATGGCGACGGCGCATTGCTTCGCGCCACTACCGCTCGGCAGAACTCGCCGAAGTGTCAGACCCGAACGTGATCCACGAGCTGCAGAACAAGCTCGACCACGCGCTGATCTACGAAGAGTCCGAGGTCGAGGGTGCAGCGAAAGCTTGGGTGAAGGATGAAGGTAACGGTGCGCTGACGAAGTGGCTGACACCGGCGAAGCACCGATTCTCTGGTCAATTCGCCGATGCTCGCGTCACCGACCCCGGCTCTGACCTGGAACTCCGAGCTTGATCATGGGGAGGGCGCATGGTCGTGCTGCTTAGGACCAAGCGCCGATTCCGCCCCGGGCCGAGGTCCCGGCGGTCGGGTTACCCGATTTCATCCGAGAGCCTCCGACACTGCCAGGGTCGGTCTAACGCGCGACCGTCCACTCAGCCAGGCTCCCTTGTGCCAAGCTAACACCGTTCGCACGCCCAGTTCCGGGTAGGCGATAGTTGTTGGGGGAGCATTGGAAATCTGGGTTCAAAATCTGCTGAGCGGATTGATTGGTTCAGTTCTTGGCGCGTTGGCATCGGTGTGGATTCTCATCGCAACGAACCGACACACGTCCCGGATGGCCTTGAAGCAGCGTGAACTCGACCGAGACATGGCGCGCGGTCACCGTGAACTAGAAGCAGTCGCGAAGCTGCTTACGTTTCTCCAAACAAGCTTCAGCGCGGATCCGATGGGAATCTCGCAAAGTCGGGATCTGGTCGGTCATGTGAACCTCCTTGCCCTGAATGCGTCTGATGCAGTGCGACAGGGCTGGGAGGACGTCACTCAGGCTCACGTTCGGAATGGGCGCTCGCGGCGTCATCCGCTGCCCCTTGCATTGATTGCCTGGTCTTCCGCTGACGCCCTCGCTGCGCTATTACCCAACTGGGAAGTAAATCATGACGGTGGATCCGAAACAATAATTGTGACTAGTTCCTCAGACGGTAGCCGCCAGAAAAGCGATGACGATGATTTCCGGACATTTGTGCAGTCAGTAACGGGCGCATGGGACAACCGCCCTTTGATGCTGGAGTGCATTTCTCGTTTGTCCCAAACGATGCTGAGATGGGACGTCCTCACGGACGACCAAAAGATCACCGTGTTCAACCCTTTGCTCGAGGTGGCTTCGCGGAGGACTAGCGAATTTTTCGCAGCGGTTAACGTTGGGTTCGGAGCCGTTGCGGATGGCCACCTGCCCTTCGAAGAGGGCCGCGGAAGTGACGAACTTGTGGCGCTCCACAAAGATGCGGCTCTTATTAGCGATTTTCGGTCCGGCCTTGCGTTCGCGCTGATCGAAAATACTATTGACAGCCTCGACCTGAATCGCGTCCCCGCCGGTGGCTTAGACGAGAATTTTCGAATTGCGATGACCGGTGATCGCGAGAGTGGGGTTCGGCTCCAATTCGAAGAAGACTCAGGTGATCTATTATTCATCGAACATCCACCCGTTGAGGACGCACAGGGCTACGAGAATCAGGCTGCTTACCGACCGCATCTCACTGCGTTCGATTACAACCTGGAGGACCTTTTGGCACCCTTCGCCGTGCAGGAATCCAAGTTTCGGGCCGATGATGACTCGCGACGATCGTGAATGGGCCCGAACAGTCGTCGGGGCCGGTCCACGTGAAGTTGTAGGGTTCGAAGCGTCCCTTGGTAAACGAGGTGTCATGAACGACCTGTCCGACTTTGATGTGCAAGACGACTCACGAGACCTGGACTCAGCTCGGCATGGTGCGGCTCACGTCGTTCACCTTCGCCGCCGATCGGCGGTCCTGTTTCCCATCGGCATGTATGGTCCTGTTTTCAGTCGGCGCTGACAGGGTTCACGTACTTGCGGTGTTCGTGCATTGTCGGAGGACGCTCTTACACTCGGGTTACCAAACGAAAGGTATAGCTGCGATGACACAAACACCGGAACTGATCTACTGCCTCCGGGGCGCCCGCGCTTGCCAAACACATCGTGTTTCCTATCGCGCCTGGGAACGCTACATCAACGCAGAGCTGGCGGCGCTAACCGGAAACGGGGATCCGGTTCTCAACGAAGCAATTATCACCGGCATTTGGGGGCAGGACGTGGCTTCCGCTGCGAAAGCCAGCTGCAATTGTGGCTGGGGTGATTGGTCTGTTTCGGAGCGGGGAAACGACGCGGACTGGTTGGCGTCCTGCCTTTGCCAGGAAGGACGGGCGTTGACAGCCGAGCACAAGCCAAGATGGGCTGCCGCCCACTGGAAGCAGACCCCCCTGGCAGCCTTTCGGTCCCGAGCGATCGTACCCGGACAAGCGATGGATTGGCTTCTCGCCGTTGATCCCGGCTGTGACTCTGAGCACAGCATTGCAAGCTGCAACGCGAATCACCCACGTTTCTATCGAGACACCGACCAGAAGAGTCACCTAGCGGCACCTCAGATTCTGGCCTACAGCCATACTCCTGGTAGTGAGGAGGTCCGCGAGATAACCGTCATCAACGATGGAAGCCTGGACGTCAATGTCATCTGGGACACAAACGACGTCGAGAGGACAGGTGCCCGGAAGGAGCCGAAGACTTTCCCCATCTTCCTGGACACGACGTACTTCCCAGTGCGCACGACCGCTGATGTACTCAACGGCATCGCCAAGATACTGCCGCGGGAGAAAGCCGCGAGTCTGATCGCCGACAATCGCGCCACGCTTCGAGCGATCTTCGAAGCAATGTGGGTCAGAGCGGGGACCCCGGAAATCTCGTCTGCAGCCGAGTCCTGGGTGCGTCAGGATGTGCGAGATTGCATCCGAACGTCGCGGCACGAGCTAGTCGATGAAGAGCCGCCTGCCGAACACGACTTCCAGAGTTGGAAGGATTACGTCGGGTCGGCGCACGAGACTGCTTAACGGGCTTACGGGAATTCAGAGTGCGTCCCATGCCACGGCCCGGTTTGCAGGACGTCGATAAATCGAGCGCTCTCAATTAGTTCGAGAGGTTCCGCGGTAGTGAGATCCAGGCGATCTCACGACGAGGGTTGAGTGTTGGTCCCAAGCCGGAGATACCGCGGGGGCATTTTTGGCTTGAGCCGCGCTTCGTCTTCGGCGAGCCTGCGAAGTTGTTCCGAGAGGGCAGCGGTCGGGGCGTACCCGTTAGTGCTGCTGAGCAGAAATGCCTTTGCTGCAGCGATCCGATCTGGGGTGCGCCAGACGCTCTGCCAGCCATCTGTCTCGATGAGATTTCGTGCGACGACGACTAAATCCGACTCGATCTCAGCGTATGCACCGATGGCATTCACGCCCGCTAGCTCGACGGCGTCGCGAACCGCGCCCAGCACGAGCCCAGGGTCATCGTCTTCCTTGAGCAGGCCACCGGCGAGACGCGTTGCTAGGGCCTTGCGGCCGCGAGTGCCTATACCGCGAACTGCGGGGAGTGCCTCTATCTCCTCAGCGAGTTCCCTCCGTCTGGCCCACATCGCGGCAACGTCTCTGGACCGGTTCTCCCGATCCCGTTCCTCTTGCTGGCCCTGCAGCTCACCTATTCGATCGCACCACTCAGGAGTGGCCATATAGAGGAAGCTTTCGCCGGCAGCGACCCAGCGAACGTACACGCCGTCGAGCTCGCCGTCATATTTCTTGTAGCCCTTGACCTCGGGCTCAAGTGCGGCACTTTCGTTTTCTTCGCTCACCTCGGAGATGAAGTCCTCGAAACTGAACTCCGTTGCGTCGATAGAAATGAACGGCGCGTTCATCGCTCTTGCAACATCCAGCGCTTCGCCGAGTCCCACCTGAGCACTGACGAAAATAACGGTCGGTTCGGTACCGAAACTGGCGCTTAGGACTGGGAGGCCCCGTTCGCGTGCGCCGGCTCTCGCGTCCTTGAGCACAAGCGACATTTCGGGTCGTGGCGGGTGTTCGATCGTCATGGCATGACTGTACCGACTTTCCTGGCGGGAGCAGCCTGGGCGCCTTATACGCGGTGGTGACCTCGTGTTTCTCGATCGGTCCGAACCAAGAACGCGGTCGTCCCTAAACATGGTGCATGGACTTGAATCGATTGCTGCACCACGCGGTCTTGACTGTCGGTCCACCTGCAAAGCGGCGGTTGCCCCGAGCGTCCTCACTTGGCGTGCCCATGCTGCAGCATCCTGATTTTCAGTTCAAGATGCAGGTCTGGCGACGCAGCCTGGTCTGCGTGAGTTCTGAACGAGCTGGCGGTCGCAAGCTCTCGGCGCGCCCGATACCGTTGTGAGATGCCCACGCTTGACGAGGTACCTGAAGAGTTTCGGCTCAACTACTTCATGGGTGACATCGTCATCAGTGACAGCTTCGCCGAGCACGAGGCGCGAGTGATGTGGAACACACTGCGGACTGCTGAACTTGTGAGCGGTAGGCGCCCCGAGATGTTCGGGCGGCTTCTGCCGCGGCTCCACGAAGCGTTTGTCTCGCCGAGAGTGCCCCACGAGCTTCGGGAGATCGCCGTGTCCTTGATTGACACGACGCGAAAGTGGCACAGTTACAGACGCGACTTGGTGCACGACTTGTTGACTGTGGGTTGGGGACGAGGCGACGACGTGCACTCCGCGCTCGGGAAGCATCCGCCGCGACAAATGACAGAAATCGTGAAGTGTGCCGAGGAGCTCCGGACTTCCGGCTATCGGCTCCGGGGTCTCTGGATCATCACGCCGTATTGGATTGGCGAGACCGGCGATGGCTGGGACGATGCGGAAGGGTTAAGGTCGTGGACGCGTGTAGCGATGGGCCATATTGCGGATGTTCCTAGGTCCATTTTGGGAACTGAAGGGCCTGCGCCCGAGCCGCCGGGAGGATGGGATGCGATCGTCGCCGCCGCCAACACGCAGCGCGAAGCTGACGACGCCCGCCTTGACGACTGCCAGATAGAAATCGACCAGAGCGACACGGGCTGGGACGAGCATGCCAGCGAGGAGTAGTTCCGGCCTTCGTGAGATGTGGCGCCGTTCTCTTCCGCGGCTGCCGACGCCCCGGCGTGAAGAACTCTCGTCTGTGAGAGCTAACATGCCCCAGCTACTGACTGGTGTGCTTCTTCAGAAGTAGTCCCAGAACCATGCGCCTCACTGGACCTTTCATCGAGCTCTCCAAAGCCTTTACCGAGGAGGTCGAGGCTGAGTAGGTCAGAGAGGTCTTTTGACGTAGACAAGGCCGTTTCATAGTGACTCGTATGGAACGCATGGAGGATCTCGTTGAGTCGCTCACGATTCTCGTCGCGAACTAGCAAGCGCACGCGGCCAGCCGCTGAGTTGTATTCGACGTAGTAGATGCTGAAGCTAGTTAGCCCCGCCGCACGATTCGCTTCCACTTGATCGGCGGCCTGCTTGGCTGCTTTCGCTACCGAATCGAGCAATCCAAGGTAGATCGGTAGCTTGACATCACGATCCGCCGTCTTCGTGTCGTGTGTAAGTCGACTAGCCTCCAACGAAACACGGGAGGCATCAATGGCAGAGCGAGTCTTGTCCATCTCCGCGTTCTTGCGGACGGTGTACCAAGCCGCCCCCGCTCCGAGCAGTATCGAAACCAGCGGAAGCACGAAGCCGGAGAGGATAGAGCGCCAATCATCAGAGGTCATACCTGAGCCTAAGCCGCGTTCCATCAGGCGTTGTGGCTGCACTAAGGAACCTTCGACCTTTCGCGCCGCAGGACTCGTCGAGCCTCAGGCGCGCTACACCAACTCAGCCGACGCCAAAGCAATCTGACGACACAGCACACGTAGATCGTCAAGTTCAACCAATGCCAAAGGATTGCCGTCCAGGTTGAGCAACGGCGTGTGGTCAAGGATCAGCAAAGTCTCGGTGACCGGCACGTCGCTACTCGGCAACGCCCGCCAGCTCACCTCGAGGTTGACGTTGATCCAATGAACGATGGAGTCCCGGTCGGGCTTCTCGAAGCTGAAGTTGTACTTGTTCACCTTGTTCGCGAGCGAACCGGCCCGCGGGCGGAACCCCAGAACGGCTCCGATGCTGCGGAAGAAGGTGCCGTGCCCACGACCTCGGAGTTCGTTTCGGAGCATCCGGTCCTTGAGCGACGTTGCCTTCCCTATATAAATCAGGCGCGACGAGCGTTCGCCGAGTAGTGACTCGAATGGTCCTGGCAACGTTGACCCGATGCGGAGTCGAATGGCGTAGAGGCCGGGGGAGGGCGGTACGTCGGAATCGATGGAGTCGGCGGGACGGAATGAGGCATCGTCGACGAGTTCTGCAGCGATGGTCACAGCTGCAAGCTTAGGCCGAAGGGTCATACGTCGAGATGGAAATAGTCGAGAAATGACCCAGACGCTGAGCGGCTCTAGCTCCGACGCAGAGTAAGCGTTACTTCTTCCGTGCCGCACCGCCCCGTTTACGAGTTTCTCTGTGCCGCCTTTAGCTCAGCGAGCTTGGGTGAAGCTGCTGCCGGTGATCGCTGTGGCTAAGGCTAAAGGAGCAGTGGTCAAAAACGGCCTAAGGCCTTTTCCGGGCGTTCAAGTTCCCTAATTCGGCTCTGGTCGATGAGGAATCACGGATGCCGTTGATGCCGGTGTCGAGGACTTGACTTTCTACTGCGCTGCTAAGAGCCGTTCTCGACCGCCGCTGGCAGCTCGTTAAGCTCAAACACAACATCTTCACTAGCCGATATGGCGAACATTGCCCCGCCTGCCTCGGTCCTACTTGAGAAATCAGCAATGACTACCAACGTCCCTTCATCGAGCGTCGGAGTGTCGCCGCCAACCTGTTCGATCACCCGAATCAGCTCCGCAGGCAGGTCGTTTCCTTCACGGAGCGCGTCGGCCAGCAATCTCTTCCGTTCTGCAAGAAACCTCTCGGCTTGAAGAACGTCATTCAGGCCTTTGATGAGCTCCGCCTGGCTCATGCGAACCTGAGCTTGCGTCGCAGCCGCGTCCGAGCCATTAGCGTCTTGCGCCGGATCTTTCGGCGGCCTGATTGTGATGGAAGTCTTTGCGGCCCGCTCGTAGACTTTGATGGAAGTGACCCGCATACGCTGAACGAGCTCACCAACTTTTTGAACTGCCCAAGGAAAAATGTGCTCGCGTGCAACAGGGATGACGAACTCTCGAATTGCCTCCGCGAGTAGCTCAAAAAGTGCATCGGCAACTGCTTGCTGTGACGGTGAAAGCTTGTCTTGCCCCAATGCTTGACCCCGCATGTCGTGTCCGTAATCTGGTGATCCCGCGTCGGGCGTCGGGGAGGATGAGGCGAAAACATCCGATTTCACCTCGCGGGACTCGGTAGGTCCAAGTAACCGGTTGGTTCCATCCTCACGGAGCAAATTGCGTTCAGCCCCAGGAGTGTCCCGCGAATCAGAAAGGTGCGTTCCCTTGGGAATGCGCACTTCGCGGGGAAACCACTCGTCATCGTCATGCTTCATTTCCGAAGCCTACTGGCAGGAGAGTAGCACCCAGCGTGCCAGGCCGGTGGACTGCTGGCGCGTCGATACGCGCGCTTCGTCACGCTCCTCCTCGGGTGTCGCTAGGAAGAGACGAGCTGGCCTAGCCGAGTGGCGCTCGCTTTTGACTCGGGTCGCAGGCCCAGGACGCGTCGGCGTGACGATCGAGTAGAGATGCACCCGGCGCAATCCCGGGCGATGGCAGACAAATCTTGAGCCCACGTCAGGCCGAAACTCGCGTGGGTCGGTATCGTACGGCGACAGCCCCCGACCGAAACTCCTGGCGGTCCACGAGTTCGAGCTGGATGCGCTCACGCAGGCCGGCGAGCAACGTTGGGCCGTGTCCGGCGAGGACCGGCTGCACAAGGAACTCGTACTCGTCGATCAGTCCCAGATCTGCCAAGGCCAGGGGGAGCGTCACTCCACCGACCCACAAGCCCTCGCCTGGCTGCTGCTTCAGGCGCTGAACTGCTTGCTCCAGGTCGCCTTGCACCAGCTCGGCGTTCCAATCGACCTCGCTCAGTGTGCTCGACACGACATACTTCTTCGCCCGGTCGATGGTCTCGGCGAACGGGACCTGCCACTCATTGAACCAGTCAGGCCACCTGCCGGTGGCCGGCTTCCGCCACGCCGGCTCCATCATCTCGTAGGTCACCCGGCCGAACAGCAGGGCATCGGCGCGCTCCAGCTGAGCGGTCCAGTAGCGCATCGACTCCTCGTCCGGGGGGAGTCCTGCCTCGTGATGGCAGCAACCGTCGAGCGTGACGTTGATGGAGTATCGGAGTGGTCTCATCTAGTGAATCTCCTTTGACGCGCACCCCGCGTTTTGTCGGACCGTTCTCAAATGGTTGACGGGGCTGTTTCGGATCGGCGCACTAATTCGCGCTCAGTGTATAGCGCCGCCCGCGACGCGAACCAGCGCGCGTCCGATCGCCATCATTGTCCGTCTTCGATCACTCGCGACGGCATTCGGGGGAGAGGTCGGAAGGGCCCAAGCGACCGCTCAAGGCGGTTCACAAGTCCATCATTTACCCATCTAATTCACCTCTATTTGACCCAAAACGATGGGCTACAATCGGAGGCAGCGAATCGCCTGGTTCCCTGTAAATATAAGGGAATCCGAGGGTTTTCGGAGACATTCGGTAACGACCAAATTAAGGCCAGAACCTTCAGCCGGTCGCTGGCTCAAATTTTTTCAGCGTCACCAAGAGGTAGGCGCGGGGAGTGGCGTGCCCGGCTGGGGTAAAGCTCAACTGGGTGCCAAATACCGGTCATCATCCCGTCTTCTTGTTTGACACCGGTCGCCCCCGGGTCTTGGAGTTCAAACTGACAGATCTGGCTCATCGCAGTTCTCCAGACCGCATCCATGCAGGCTGGGCAAGAGCGCCCACTTACGCGCAGTGGCCGAGGGGATAGGCTGCGAGCTTTGCGTTGCGGTCGAAGCCGTTGGCGATCAGAGTGTCGGCTAGCGCTTCCGAATCCTCCAGTCCCAAGTGGTCCTCGTAACCGTGTTCAATGTGAACCGCGGTTTCCTGGATCAGGATGATCAATCGCTCTCGGGCGGCGCTTTCCCGGGCCGGCGGCTGGTGCGAAGAAGTTGTAGCGTGCATTTTTCGTCTCCGAGGTGTGCGGGTCACGGGTGCCGGTTATCCGGCGGAGCGGGGCGGAACGGCGGGCCTCTGACAGCGGCTGCATCGATGTCGACTGTGAGACTATGACGGTATTTTCCTTTCCAGCAGGGGCGAAAGTCCCGCCCGGTCCCGAGTAGATCGCGGAGAGCCGCGACCGGAGGAGGTCATCACGAAATCAAATTTGAGGAGCCTTTTCAGGACGTAGAATCCGTGACGGGTTAAATGACAATTTCCGTCTTTGTGCCAGAGGTGTTCTGGTTGTCACGTATTCGGCGGCATAAATGACAGGGGTTCCGCCATGCTCGTCGGGTACATGCGCGTCTCAAAGACTGATGGATCTCAAAGCACCGACCTGCAGCGCGACGCTCTCGTCGCGGCCGGCTTCGATAAGGACAATCTCTACGAGGACCAGGCGTCGGGAAGAAATATGACCGCCCCCAACTGGCGGCGTGCCTAAAAGGGCTCCGCAACGGCGACACCCTTCTGGTGTGGAAGCTCGATCGGCTCGGCCGCGATCTCCGTCACCTCGTCAACACGGTGCGCGACCTTACGGAGGGGGATCGGGTTGAAGGTCCTTACTGGTGAGGGCACCGCCATCGATACCACGACCGCATCAGGGAAGCTCGTCTTCGGTATCTTCGCCGCCCTGGCAGAGTTCGAACGGACGCTCATCTCCGAGCGCACTATTGCCGGCCTCGCCGCGGCGAGGGTCCGCGGAAGAAATGGTGGCCGGCCGTACAAGATGACAGCGGCCAAAGTTCGCCTCGCTATGGCCGCCATGGGACAGAAAGAAACCCATATCGGTGACCTCTGCAAGGAGCTCGGTGTCACCCGGCAAACTCTCTACCGTCACGTCTCGCCGTCCGGAGAACTGCGCCCAGACGGTGTGAAGCTGATCGGAAGAACGAAGCCGCGAGCTTCTGCGGCGAGCTAGGCCGGCAGGCGATCTGGCTGGGGTTCGAGGCGCACTTCTGATATTTCAGGCAGCTCAACCCATAGCTCTCGAGGGCCGGCATCGTCTCGAATTGTGGGCAGGGGCGCCAGAACATCCGCCTCAGCCAGAACGGTCAGGTTCAAACCGGTGAGGACCGCAATGTCCACGATGGGCACCTGGTACGTCCGGTATGGACCCAGGGGCGGGGGAGTGCCGTCGATGAGAGCTCGACCGCCGGCATCGTCAAGGTCGATATCGGCCAGCTGGGGGCTTTGGTCTAAAACGAACCCGGCGGATCGAAGGACGGTGGAACCGTTCATCGTGGTGGTCCACGCCGCGATCTTCCAAAATGATTGCGGGATCCCGGTGCCGCGGTAAACCGGATCCTCAATGGAGAGCATAGGTGCGGTGAAAACGCTGATGCGGTTTTCGTTGGTGCGTGCGTAGGTGAGGACATGGTCCTCAAGTCCGAGCCAGAGCTCTTTCGACTGGTTAATTGCCCCGGCTTGCGGGGCGGCGTTGGTGTAGGCGAAGGTATCAGCGTTGGCCTGCTGGGCGGTTGCGGCGTCGCCCCAGACCGGGTCTCGGCGCCGGACGAGATGCCCGCGGTCTAGGTCGTTCTTCGCGTAGACGGCCTCACCGGTCTGTTCGTTGGTGGGGATGCGCGAGTCGAAGTGCCAGTCATCGCCGCGGTCGACGTCGACGAGGTGGTTGCCGTCGATGTTGACACCGGTCGCGATGGCAAGGCGACGGACGGGCTCCAGGAGGATGGTGAAGTGTGTGTAGGTCAGTTCGCGCGTGATGGTGCCCTTGTTCGGCGCGGGAAACTGCAGCGGCAACTCGAGGAAGGTGTCGTCGTACCCAGCTGGAGAGATTGTGGCAGCGTTCATGCCGATAGCTAAGCAGTCGCAGCCGACATTTGAGCGTCGACAAGGTGTCTCATAACTAACGCAGGGTACCGAAATTTCCGCCGGAGGTTATGCGACGTAGTTAAAAGACTCGGCCGTCGCGGGATCTGGACGATTTTAGAAGAAGCCCAGATCACGGCCACGAGACGTCTTATATCCGTAGGGATACGAGACACCCGGTACTTGGGTGGATTCAACTATGGCGCACCCCAACGCGATTCCGTAGCGGGCGGGATTCATCGGGCTCTCGCGACTACGCGGCCGAATTGCGGCGGACTAGTACTGGGTTACGTCCGCCAATCGTTATGGACAATTCTGTGATGCGACGGTACCTATATGAGTTTGAGCTTTGGTTTGAACTTAGGTTCTCGGACGGGGGCAGGTATCTTCGCCAAGCGAATAGCGGAATTTAGATACAGAAACGCCAGCACTGCCATGAGGGCGACGTTAATGGTCGTGTCGAGGATTGGCGTGCTCCCCAGTGACTGCACTGACTCGTCAACCCCGAGAGTCGCAGTGATGGCGAGGAACAATATTGAGGCCAGAAACAGCGTAGAGATGATGCCGAGCACCCGACTGAGCAGCGGTCGAGCGGTCATTTTCCACCAAGGCCGACGGGGCGCGACCGGTTCGCCTCGACCGCGGAACAATCTCGCGCCAACGATGACGCTTGCGAGCGTGATCACCGTACTTAGCAGGCTGCTGACCAGCGCGGGTGCGCTCAACGCGGCGAGGAGGCCTTGGGCTGGGATTCCGACTAGCCATGCACCGATGGCGTAGAGGAGCTTGAAGTACCACCTGGTGATGCGGATATCAAAAATTCGCTGCATTGCATCCCTCGCTACCCGAGTGTCTTCGGCCAAGACTACTGAGCACATCGTCGCGGGTTTCGAGACGAAATACCTAGTGATAGCGAGAATGATCGCCGAGGTCCGACCAGAATATCTTCGCTGACCTGCCACCAGCGCCAACGGTTCCGCTTCCCAATCGCTCCGGGGCCTGAGGGCTGATGGCGGGTGAGACGTCTTGAATCCCTAGGGTTGCGAGACAGTTGAGCATGTTGGCTTCCGTTGGCCGGTGCGGGTTAGCAGTTCAAGATCGCGGCGCGGAGGGATGCAAGGGCAGATTGCATGCACTATGTGTTACTGCATACAATAATCGGTATGACAATCTATTCGGAGTTACATCGGTTAGTGGTGTCGGGACAACTAGATCCAAAAGTTCGCATTGCCGAAGCAGACCTGGCCACACGTCTGGGTGTGAGTCGCACGCCGATACGAGAGGCGCTGCACCGGCTTGAGGGCGACGGCTTAGTGATCGCCCAGGGTCGAGGGGTAAGAGTCAAGGTCATGGCGATCCCGGAACTTGCCGACTTGCTATCCGCACGTGCAGGGCTTGAGGGGTGGGCTGTCTTCCAAGCAGCTCAACGAGTGAGCGCGGGAGAACTTCCGCCCGCAGCTCTTGCCGAGCTGGCGCAGCTTGCCGACAGCGCCGCCTCGCACACTCGGGCCGGAGACCTCGAGCAGGGCGTTGACTTCAATCGACTGTTCCACGAGCGATCAGCCGCTCTCGCGAGCAACGCAGCGATAAGTGCGACGTTGGCGCTTTGGTGGGATCGCATCACCGTCAGCACGAAACACACTCTCCACACACCTGAGCGGGTGGAGCAGGTCGATCGCGAGCATCGGGTGATCATCGACGCCGTGCTCGGAGGCGACGCCGCGGCCGCGCGCGATGCTGTCGAAAAGCACATCCTCAATACCCGCGAAACACTTCTTGCACTGAGTGAGGGACCCCAACAATGACCGACCACAACTACGCCCTATCCATCACCTGGACTGGCAATACCGGAGAGGGAACGAAGACCCTTCGTTCGTATTCTCGAAATCACGAGGTGGCGAGCGAAGGGCTGGGCACGATTGCTGGTTCTTCCGACCCATCGTTTCGAGGCGACCCCTCACGCTGGAATCCAGAACAGCTCTACCTAGCGTCCATCGCCCAATGCCACATGCTCTGGTACCTCGCCCTAGCCGCAAAAGAAGGCGTTACCGTCCTCAACTATAAAGACGGCGCCACCGGCCGCATGATCGAAGAAGAAAATGGCGCTGGACAGTTCGAGAGCGTCACGTTGCACCCGGTAGTCGTCATCAGTTCAGATAGTGACGCTCTTCTCGCCGAGGAGTTGCATGAGCGCGTGGGCGACTACTGCTTTATCGCTAGGTCGATTCAAACGCCGATCTACCACCGTGCAACCATCGAGCGGGCATCCTAAATGGGAATCACACCCACAATCGATCCCCCGAGCCGGGTAAGTGCATTGGCTCTGGAAGTTGCGCGACAGTACCTCACCCCCGCACTCCTCAACCACAGCATCCGCTCGTATGCCTGGGCGGTGGATCATGCGGACCGCAACCGCATCGCATTTGACGCTGAGCTGCTCTACGTGTCTGCTCTGCTTCACGACCTGGGACTGGTACCGGAATTCGACAGCGAAAACGTCGCCTTTGAAAAAGCGGGCGGGCATGTCGCTTGGGCCTTCGCGGCAGGCGCTGACTGGACGATCGAACGACGCAACGAGCTGTATAAGATCATCGTTTCTCACATGACCGACGACGAGGTTGAGCCAGGTTCGGAGAGCGAGTTGCTCAGGGTTGCGACCTCACTCGACATATCAGGACGAAATGCACACCTCTGGAACCCTGAGACCGTGAATGACGTGCTCGGCAAAGTGCCCCGCCTGGATTTAGGCGCGCAATTCATCCGATGCTTCGAGGCGCAAAGTCGGCGAAAACCAACTAGCGCCGCAGCTTCAGCGATGAGGAGTGGCATCGTCGATCTGATTCGTGCCAACCCATTGGACGATCAGCACTCATGAGAACTCTGCAAATGACTGAGCCCGGCGGTCCCGAAGTGCTTCGGTACACAAACATTTCGGTGCCGGAGTTGGAGCCCGGCCAGGTCCTGATCCAGGTCGAGTATGCGGGGCTGAACTTTACCGATGCGCTTGCTCGACGGGGCGCCCCTGGCTACGCCTCTGGGTGACCCTTCGTCCGCGGTATGGAGCAACCGCATCAAGCATCCCCTTGACGTGGGCAACGGCTAGTGGCCTCGTGCGCCGCTCCACACCCGGGCTGGGAAGCAACGTCCTCACCACAAGTGCCGCCGGCGGAGTGGGGTATGCATTAGCAGCGCTCCTTCGCCGGTATCGGGTCGATCACATCGTTGGGGGACTCGGTTCAGCTTCCAAAGCGGGAGGTCTCGCGGACGGGGTCATTGGGGTCGAGCGCGGCACTAATTTCTTCGCTCGAGCGAAGGACGCCGCGGGCGGTCAATTGTTTGACATCATCCTGGAATCGATCGGGGGCGATGTGCTGGCTAACTCCCTTACAGAAGTCGCGTCCGGCGGCACTGTCATCAGCTATGGAGCTGCGGCCGCCCAAAAGGACGCCGTCACGCCGACTCCGGGCGAACTGCGAACCCGGAACGTTTCGCTCGCCGGGTCTAGCATCATCAACCTCAGCCGCACAGTTCCGACCGCAACCCGCAATCTCATCGAGAGCGTACTCGCACTCACCGAGGAGGACCTCGTTACCCCCGTTCCCAGGATCGTCCCTTGGGAAGACGCAATCACGGCACACGTCGAACAGGCGAATGGTCACGGGACCCGAAAGACAGTGGTCCGGATCAACTGAGTCCACAGAGCCAGGCGTAGCCCAAGCGACACGTTGGCTTCGTTTCAGCCCATCGAAGCCCGAGGTTACGAGACGTAGGAGACGGACCCGAGAAACTCAGGCATCCGACTCTGCGGGACTGTTGAGTGATGCAGGCGAACTGTAACAAGCGGCTGAGTGCTTTAGCGCTCAGTGTGCTCTCGAGCGCCGCGCGCGGACCTCACTAATTGGTAGTGCCGTGCGGCACGGGCGCGGTTGCCGCAGGTGACCGAGCACCATTCCCGCCGCGGGTGCGTCTTGGTGAAGTAGAGCACGCACCCTGGTGCGTGACACGCCCGCAACTGGGAGGGGTCCCCGCTCAGCAACTGCTGGGCTTCACAAGCGACGTCGGCCAGGCCTGCAACTACTGAAGACGCCGCAGCATCGGCGCCGAGCACGAGGCGGGCGTCATCCAGACGGAGCTGGGCAATCGGACGCCAGCTGGCAGCGGCATTGACGGTTCCGGCGGCGTCGTCCACGGTGGTCACGGGTGAGGCGGCACCCGGGCGTTGGTCGCCCGTGACGTGGGCGGCCAGCTTGCGCACCGAATCCCGTAGCGCCCGTGCGCGCAGGGACTCCTCCTGCGTCGCACCCACGCCGTTCAGCTGAACGCCCACGGAACCCAGCCAGGCGTCTAGGTCCGCCGGGGCGGCTAAGTCATCGTGCAGACCATCCGCGTCCGCCCAGATCGTCGCCATGAGTCGAACGGGGATCGGTTCCTCCGGGAGTACCCACGTGCGGTCCGAACTCTCATTTCCCATACGGACAAACTATCACGGAAGATCTGCCTTGCATCCGTTAGAACAACCGTGGTAATACTTATCACGGATGAACGAGTGTTCATGCATTAGAAATCGAGGAGACAAAACCATGATCGTCACCACCACCACCATCGTCCCCATTCAGCCTGAAACAGCCACGGGCGTTGCTAAGGATCTGCTCGACCAGGTCCAGAAGGGACTGGGTCTCGTGCCGAACATGACCAAGGTGATGGCCAACAGCCCCGCCTTGCTGAAGGGATACCTCGCGCTTTCCGCCGCGGTCGGGTCGGGCAGTCTTCCCGCTGCAGTGCGTGAGCGCCTCGCGATCTCGACCGCACAGCTGAACGGCTGCGAGTACTGCCTTTCCGCCCACACCTACATCGGCAGCAATATCGCCAAGGTGGATGCCGTCGAACTCGACGCCGCGCGCCGCGCGGAGTCGAGCGACCCGCATGTTGCCGCGCTGCTGAGGCTCTCCAACGCGATCGCCGAAAACGCCGGTGACGTTGGCGACGACGCGATCGGCGCAGCCCGCGCCGCTGGCGTGACCGACACAGAGATCGGTGAGGTCGTCGCCAACCTCGCGCTGAACATCCTGACCAACTACTTCAACGTGCTCGCCAACGTGGAGAACGACTGGCCCGTCGTCGGGCTGTAATCCTCTTTCAGTCTCTCAAGGAGATCGTGACGATGAACGGAACACACCAGCTCGCCGACGTGGGCTTCCACGCCGGCGAGCTCGCTGTGCAGCGCAGGGCCGGGGTCGAGCAGAACGCGGCCCGTTTGTCTTGCATGCTCGACCCCGCGGCCCTGACCGGCGGTATCCCCGGATTCCTCAGCGACCGAACATTTCTCGTCATCTCCGGAAGGGATCGTGCAAGCCGCCTCTGGACGTCCGCGCTGACCGGTCCTCCCGGGTTCCTCAAGGCGCAGTCCGACACTACCGTTGCGGTTCGTGCCGTGTTCCCCGCAGGGGACCCGCTCCACAGGCTTCCCACCGGTCAGAAGATCGGAATGGTAACTATCGAATTCGCCACACGGCGTCGGGTGCGCATTAACGGCACCCTCAGTGTCAGCGACGTTCTTCTCATAGAGGTTGAGCAGGCCTACGCCAACTGCCCGCAGTATATTCAGCAACGCCTTCTCGCACGCGACAGATCCGGCGCGCTCGGCAGCGTTCGCGTCCGACACGGCAGCACACTCTCCGCGGATGACCGTGGGCTGATCCGTGCTGCCGACACGTTCTTCCTCGGGACCGCAAACCCCGAGCGGGGAGTGGACGCGTCCCATCGCGGCGGTCCTTCTGGGTTCGTCCGCGTCGATGAGCGAGGGCTGTGGTGGCCTGACTACAAGGGCAACAACCTGTTCAACAGTTTCGGCAACATCGCCGTCAACCCCGAAGCCTCCCTATTGTTCCTTGATTTCGCGACCGGCCAGACACTGCATCTGTCCGGCACGACCGAGATCGAATGGGGCGAACGTGGCCGATTCGGAGACGACGGACACACTGGTCGCATCGCCCGGTTCACCCTGCAGCGGTCGGTAGCCGGTCGTCTCCTCCCGGCCCGGGAGACCGCTCACAACCCCTATCCGCCCAACCCCGCGCTGACCGATTGACAAGGACATTCCCGATGACAGAATTTCGACCCCCCTTCCCTCCATTCGACCAATCGTTGGCCCTGCAGAAAGTGCAGGCGGCTGAGGACGGCTGGAACAGCCGCGACCCCGAGAAGGTCGCCCTCGCCTACACACCGGACTCGGTCTGGCGGAACCGGGACCTGCACGTCATCGGCCGTCCCGCCATCATCGACCTCCTTACCGCGAAATGGCAGCGTGAGCAGGACTACGCACTTCGAAAGGAACTGTGGGGCTTCCGCGGCAACCGCATCGCCGTCCGATTCCAATACGAGTGGCACGACGACCACGGCCAGTGGTGGCGCAGCTACGGCAACGAACTGTGGGAGTTCGAATCCAACGGTCTCATGGGCCGCCGCGAGGCATCCATCAACGACCACCGCATCATCGAGGCTGAGCGGCGCATTTTCGGACCACGCGCGAAATCCGAACACGGCGTCGACTTCCCGGTCTGGTGACTCACATGAACCTGCAACAGCCCAAGTGCACCCCCTGCGCAAGTGGCCTGAAGGCACGACGGTTATCCGAGAATCGCACTCCCTCGGCCGCGACCCACCCTTCCGCGAACTGGGCAACATCTGGACCTAATTGGCGGACACTGTCCCAGCAAGCCAAGTAAGAGAGAGGGTCCGCCGAACGATCGGCTATCGGGCGCCAGTGCGGTAGTGCGGTAGTCCCTGTTCGTTCCGGTGTCTCGTAACCCAGTTGTCTTGAAACCCATTGGTTACGAGACTGGAGGCCAATCTGTCTGCCATCCGGAGCTTGTGGATGACATCACCCGTTCCCGCTGCAATCATTGCCCCATGAGCGAGGTGAGTGTCCGTCCGATGACGGAGTTGGAGTTCGACAGGTGGCAGAGGGCAATTGCCGAGGAATTCGCGGCCGAACAGGTCGCCGCCGGGCGTTGGGCGGCGGAAGGGTCAATTCGTCGTGCGTTGGAGTCCAACTCCGAACTTCTTCCGCGAGGACTTAGTACGCCGAGAATGCTGCTGTTCTCCGGAATCGACTCCGACGGTGAGGCATTTGGTCGGGCGTGGGTCGGCCTGGATCACCCTCGTGGCGCCCCGGGCATGGCGTTCTTGTACGACATCGAGGTTCTGGAGCAGCGCCGTGGCTGTGGCCTTGGGCGCGCTTTGCTCTCAGCGGTCGAGGACGCTGTGATGGTTGCCGGCGTGTCCGCATTGGAGCTGAACGTATTCGGGCGCAATCTCCGAGCAGTGGCGCTCTATGACTCGGCGGGGTATGTCGTATCAACACAGCAGATGCAGAAGCACCTTCACAGGTGATGTCCGCGCGCCCCTCCCCGCAACTCGGCTGATCTCACTGTTTCGTGACCTGCCTGCCTCATGTCCCATGGGATACGAGACGCAGGAAGTCGCCAGTTGACGTGACGAGCGGCCCGTGACTTGTCGCGCATCTGGACCTGTCTCATATCCCTAGGGTTTCGAGACACTGAGCCCGGCCCGCGGTCGCTTGGCCCCGTAGGGACAAGCCTTTCCGCCCAACGTTACGATTGCACTGTTTCGATAGCACAAGTTTGTGCTACTTTTGCAGCACAATCTCGCGTCAGTCGCGAGCGATTCAATTTTCTGGGGGCCTAGATGAACTTTCTCTTTCTCTTCGTGAACGCCATTCAAGATGTTCTGCCTCTTGAAGTGGCCATCACTTTCGGCCTGGTCTTGTTCGCGTTGTCCTGGGTTCGTCCGCGGCGGATCGTGTCGCTCCCGCACACAGGGCAACGCGCGTCAACTCTTGCGTGGGCGGGAGTGGCCGGCTCCTTGCTGGTAGTCGTTGTCGCGACGACGGTCAGCGCCATCGCCGTATCTGCGCAGGACGCTTCGGGGTTCGATGGATGGTGGCGTCGGCCAGCACCACTATTCGCCGCGACACTAGTGGTAGCCGCTGCAGCAGTAGCGCTGAGACGTATGCCACTTCCTGCGCCTGGTGAGCGGACGATTGTCCCACGCCGCCCGTGGCACGCATTTGCGTCTCGAACCTTGCTCTGGGTCTCTGGAATCACGGCCGCAGTGCTCGCGCTGACCGCAGGCTGGCAGATTGCCATCGCGACGACCGCGCCCGTGGACGGACCATTCTTCGGACACGTTCCCAACTACACCAACCTTCCGATCTACATGAGCTTCAACAGCGGGTACGGATACTTGTCCGGTGCTGGTTGGCCAAATCACCTCGCCACACTGTTGGCGCTTGCGCTGGCCGCCGCAGTGTTTTTCGCCGCGCTGCGCGCTGATGCCAACCGGCCCGTGTTTGCCCGAGCAACCGCGGCGAGCGTGCGCTCGGAACGAGAGCTGACCGCTCGGCTGTTCACCTTGATCCTGATCGGTGGCCTCATCACCACGCTCGGCGCCGTGTGGATGCACACGGGTTCCGCCGGGCAGGCTTTGGTTGGCGTAGACGATCAGTGGGTTTCGGGCACTCAGTCCAATCCAAGCATTTTCGTCGCAGGCGGTTACGACGCGTTCGCCCGGCCGATGAACCTGCTGGGGTACGCGCTCCAGGCTGGCGGGGTCGCGTTCTTGCTCCGACTTTCCGTCGACAGTGTCCGTGCTGTAGTTGAGACACGTCGCGCGCGACGCGCAGAGACCGCGCACGAGGTAGTGGCCACTGGACCACGCCGATGACCAGGACAACGCCGAGTTCGGCGGACGAAATCGACGCGCTCTTCCGCGGCGCCATCCGCTCTGGACAACTCGGAGACGGCGAACGTCTGCCGACCGTGCGACAAACCGCACGAGACTTCGGGGTCGCGCAAGCCACCGCAGCAAAGGCCTACAAGTCGCTGGAACGCGACGGACTCATCGTCACCCGTACCGCTGCCGGCACTCGGGTGGCCCCCGGCGCAGCGCCGGCACCGCAGGCGGTAATCGAGCATGCCCGCGCTCTCGCCGAAGCAAGCGAAGGCGCGCTCGTCACCTTGGAAGACACCATCGCCATCGTGCGTGCTGTGTGGCGCACAGAGGCGACGCGCTTGGAGATAGACGTTCCAGGTGCGTCAAGTGTCTCGTAACATAGGCGTGTTGTAACGCATGGCTTGCGAGACATCCGGGCATCGACAACACGCTCTCTGCTCAGGCGATGCAGCTGCTCGAGGCGGCTGGAGCGTGCGTGCTTACACTTGAGCGATGCTTCCCCACCACGGCGCCCTTCCTCATCGCCCACACCGCGTACTAGTCGCGGGGGTCTCCGGTTCGGGCAAGACCACACTGGCAGCGCGAATCGCCGCCATCACCGGGGGCTCGCATACGGAAATCGATTCGCTATTCCACGGCCCGAAATGGGTTCCAAGGCCGGAATTCCTCGACGATGTACTCGCCTTCATCGCCGCGGAGTCATGGACGACCGAATGGCAGTACGGCTCCGCTCGACAGGTGCTCGCAGAACATGCCGACTTACTAGTGTGGCTCGATCTGCCATTCATACGTGTAACTCTTCCTCGTGTCATCCGCCGCACCATTCGACGCCGGCTCTATCGAGAGAAGCTATGGAACGGCAACGTCGAGGGCCCCTTCCGAACATTGCTGACCGACCGGGAACACATTGTGCGATGGGCAATCTCGACCCGGCACAAGTACGACGAACAGGTACCGCTGCTAGAACTCCAGCATCCCCACCTCGTTGTCGTAAGGCTGCGATCGCAGCGAGACGTGGAGCGTTGGCTGGCCGGGGCACTCCGCGCCGCTACGCGATCGTAGCGGCCGCATGTCTATTGCTTGGGAGTGAACCCACTCCGCGCACTAGTGTCACTTAACCTCAGCGTCTCGCAACCTATGGCTTACGAGACGTGTAAAATCGTTTGTTCACGCGACGAGCGGCAGGTGACTTGTCTCGAATCTGGTGGTGTCTCGCATCCCTAGGGTTACGAGACAGTAAGACGACGAGCTCGTGCGCATGGCGCCCCGTCATCGGGCTTAATGTCGGGACAGTCAAACGAGTACCGTCACAATTTGGGAGTGTCGGAAGCGCCAGCCTCCGCGCGAGTACCCGTTGGAGGTCCGGCCCACGTGACTTTGAAGTCGTCTCAATGCGATCCTAGAAAATGATCCCCACGTGTGCGGCGATCCATCTGGCGCAGAGCCTGTCAGTGGCTCCGCCTACAGTGATGACATGAAGCTTCTCCTACTTTCCCGATTTCTCGGCGCTGTTCCAGATTTCCTCAGCACATTGAAATCAGACTCTCTCTCGGACATCCGTATCGCTTATATCAATGACGCAGCCAAGCCGCTCGGTGATGCTCCATTTGTTGAGCGGGAACGTCTTCAGCTTCAAAGTTTGGGATACACGCTCGTCCCGCTGACGATCGGAGACGGTACCGCTGCTGATTTTTCTGCCGCACTTGATACCGTCGATGCGGTCTATGTAGCCGGTGGTATGGCTGATTGTCTGATGGCCATTCTGCGCAGCACAGGCACTGACGAAGTCCTGATCGAGCGGGTCCGCGCAGGGCTGCCTTACATCGGAGCCAGCGCCGGCGCTATAATTACAGGGAAAAGCATTGATACAGCGATTGCACTCGACGGCCACACGGACGGAACGTCCTTGGATGATCTCAGCGGTCTCGGACTCGTGGATGCGGTGATTCTGCCTCATGCTGATGGCCAGCTGCCGCCGTACCCGCCGGAGGTAATCGCTGAGGTGGCTCGTCGGCTGGACGGAATGCTCGGACTGACGATGCTGCCGGATGACGCCGCCCTGCTTGTAGAAAACAGGGATGTGCGTATGGTTGCCTCTCCCGCCACTGCGTAGTCCTTTGTCCTATACAGCACCGTTTTCCTGCTGCTCACAGGGATGCTGGAGGGACAATGACCTTAATCAGCCCTGCCACAGTGAGCGTTCCCGTTGTAGGGCGAGAGTGCCCGGCAACGGGAACGGTAAAGAGCGGTTGTTCAGCGTCCGGTTCCGAGCTGTCGCTGGACAGTCCGATACACAGTCAAGCGAGCCACGTTGAACAGCTCGGCAATCTCTGCTGTCGAGTGAGTACCGGCGTTGTGCACCTCCACGAGAAGTTTCTGTTGAGTGTTCGACAGCTTCGGTTGTTTCCCACGGAGTCGCCCTTTCGCTTTCGCGACTTGCATGCCTTCGCGCGTTCGGGCACGAATCAGATCGGATTCGAACTCGGTAACCATGGCGAGCACGTTAAACAGGAGTCGTCCGACAGGATCATTGGGGTCGTGGACGGATTTGCTGTGCAGTCTTCCGCTCACACCGCAAGCCTCCCACAGCGACGCACACGCCGGCACCGAGCCGAGCCGGACAGCCGCGGAGCCCTGTGGATCAAAACCACGCCCCGCCCAGCTGACGAGGAAAAAAGTGGATGGCCGTCGCATTGGCCGCGGCTGGGCGTCTCGAAACCCAAGCGTCTCGTATCCCATGGGATACGAGACGCAGGAAGTCGCCTGTTGACGTGACTAGAGCCACGTGACTTGTCGCGCATCTGGACCTGTCTCGCATCCGTAGGGTTACGAGACATTTCACGCCTCGTTTATTGCGCCTCGCGCATCGTCGTCTTAGGTACTCTGTTGCGCGAGTTTCCGTACTCGACTGCAGCCGCTCATCCCGTTCCTCCCGCCCTCTTCCACTCATGGCTAATTAGCAACTGCAACGCTCACTCCGTCCTTGTCACGGAAGGCAGATGTTCGACGGCGGAACGATAGCATGAGCCATCTATTCGATCGGGGGAGCACGATGCAAGACGGCTTCATGACTGACCCCACGCTGTTGGGTTCTCTAGACGGTCAGCAGTATCTCGTACACCGACCCGCTAGCCACGTCGCCACGTTCTACGCGGCAGAGCAAGCGACGATGCGCAAATCACTTCCGAGTTCGATCACTCACCCGAATACGGGACACGTCACGCTGCGGGGGTTCTATGAGCCAAGCAGGGTGCACGAACTCAAGAGCACCCTGGAGGCATGGGCGAAGCGACAGGAACCGATTGAGGTGCGCGTCGATCGAGTCGACGGCTTCCCTACTCCGTTTCAGGTGCTCATCGCCCGGCTGCAACGGTCTGATTCCCTCATCGATGCCTACTCGAGCCTCACAACCAGGCTGGACGACGCCGACTTCTGCCGCATTGGCGAGCTCCCGCTCGAAGAATGGGTGTTCCACCTCTCACTCATCTACTGCAACAGCCTCAGCGAGGCCGATTGGAGGAAGACACACACCGAGAACCAGCGAAAGGTGGAGGATCACCCACACGAGATACTGACCCAAGCGGAGTTCGTCTGGTACGAGAATGGCGTCGAGCGCGCGGAGGTTCTGCCGTTCGGCGGCCCCGCCCCGCAAACATTCTGAGGAGGGGCCGCCGCACCCTCATCCTTCGAGCAAGGGTCATCGGGCCCTCGTCAAAAACAACGTCTCACGTTGACTACTTCCCGTCTCAAGTTCCAAGCCGTGCCCGCCCGTCCAACGCGGCCGGGAAGTCTCAGCCGACGCAATCGACAGTTCCGCCTCTTGGGCCACACCTTCAAAGCACCACTGCTACCCGTACGACAAGCCGTTCTCGCTCTGGCTCACGGGGAGGACTGAGCGGCGAGCTTGATGTCCGTCTCCCCGTGAGGAGACCCGGGCACGGCCAGATCTAACCCCACCGCGCACCGTCACGTGTGTGAGGCGTCTCGCAATCAAGCTGCCTCGTATCCCACGGGATATGAAACACACCAGATCGCTCCTGTGCACGCCATGAGCAGCAGGTGACTTGTCTCGTATCCAGACCAGTCTCGCATCCGTAGGGTTTCGAGACGGATTTTGATGGTTGCGACCGTACGCCTCGACGCTCACAGCTTTTGGCTGTCTCGCGATCGGTCAGCTCACGTCCTACCGTCTAAGCGCCGGTCGCGGCGCGCCATCATCCAGACGCCGTAGAACCCGGCAAAGACCAGGAGTGCGAACAGGGAGCTCATTCCCACAGATGCCCAAAAAGGGTAGAGCGCGCTTGCGAATGGGTTGTCCTCGGTCTCGCAGAAGATCTGTGTGGGGAAGGTTGACCGGTTGATGTGTGTGAGGTGACCGGCTGTGAGCCCAATGCACTGCGAGTAGACATCTTCAGAACTCGGAAATGTCAAGATGTACGGCCAGAGGGCAACTGCGACAAAACCACCTCCGGTAAGCGCTGCACCCACCCGTACAGCGTCGGGTCCATCGAGGACACGCCTGCGCCTCTTGATTTCGTGGTCAGTCACTCGTGCATCCTAGTCGCGGCCTTCACGATCGGAGCGTGGGTGAGACGTCGCATATCCCTAGGGATACGAGACACTGCACGGTGTGAATGGCGCCGGCTTGCATGTGCCACCTGGTGTATAGGATCAAGGCCACAATGAATCTTTCGTCCGTATCCCGCAAGCGTTTAGCCCAGAGGAGCGCAGATGCCCGAACACCCGGGAAACGACCAAGACGCAGCCAAGCTTTCATCCTTGGAGAAGGCCCAACGCATAGTTCAATCGTTAACAGGCGCTCTCTCCATAGTGCTCCTGTTTACGATGACGTTTCCGATTCCTATGGCCGTCAACTGTGTCGTCCTCGTAGGTCTGGTCTGGGCGAGCCTTGTCCTAGATCGTCGCATTAGGGAACGTGGAGGCAAGGGCGGCAATTACGTCTGATCGGTGTGGTTGGTCTCGCAATCAAGGTGCCTCATATCCCATCGGTTGCGAGACGTAGGTGCGGCCGCATATGCCGCCGACGACGGAACAAGGGAGTGCCCAGCCGTGCGTGGCGAGAACCCAGATCGTGAGCAACTAGGCGTTCGTCTATCAGGCGGGCGCGTCCTTTCATCTCGGGCGACCGTTCAGAGACACTGTGACGAGCTGTCCCCGAGACCGAGGATACGAAAATGGTCCTACGTGTGTTTCAACACGGCGGCCCCGCTCGTTCAGGTCTCGCTGCACCGAGAAAGATGCCTCGCTTACCTAGTGGTTCGAGGAGTCCTTCGTTTGGTATTCGATCTCGCGCAGGATCGCCCCTTCGTACTCCTCCCGAGCGAACATGAAAGTGACCTCGGGGATGAAAGGGGCGGGCACCCAGCCAACGAACTCCTGCGTGACTGTCCGCCTCAAAAATTGCCGTCTCGGCGGAGCCAATCTCTTGGACGTCTCAATTTCCCACCCAACACCCTTCCACACGACGGTGGAAGGTGACATCGTCAGAGCTACGGACCAAATGTGTCCGCAGCTTGAGTTCCCGCAAACCGCACAAAAGGCGACTGGGACCCGACCGGGCTGAAGGTCGTCAGTGGACCACCTGTCACCCCGCAGTGCCTTAAGGAACGCCACACGATGCTCGACTGAAAGGTCCATCTGAAGGGGCGCGCACATCATGTCGAGCGTGTCAGGTGGCGCTGCGCCGTCATCTAAGTTCAGCGACACCAGGAGCCGATCAAGTAGCACACCGTTTATGGCGATTTGACTCGCCGGCACGGTGGTTGCCCTCCTCCGCGACAAGGCCTCCACTGTTGTGTGGACAAAGCTCAAGGAGTCCTCGCCGGTCATACCGTACACACTATGCCCCCTCCGAATGAGCCCGGGGACGGCCACCACACACCACACACCCCAGAGCGCAGGTTCCGGATCCTCAACCGGAGTAGCAGCCTGACAGACGGACGTCATGGAAGGGTCGGGTGTCTCCTAACCCAACTGCCTCACAAGCCATGGGATACGAGACGTCGGGAGATCGCCTTTTCAGGCGACGCGCGGCGGGGGACGTGTCTCGTATCCGGACATGCCTCGCATCCTTAGGGTTTCAAGACAGCAGGCGTCGAGGAGTGTCCGAGAGTTGCGACGGTTCGCGGACGGTCCGTTGATGGATTCAAACCATGCAACTGACTTCATTGCCGCCGAATCAGCGAAAGGAGCTGTGCATGCAGGGCTTGCAGACTCGCGGGTCGGCTGAGGAACGCCCAGTAGCTCTTGACAAAAAGGCTGTTCGCGCAAAGGATCATCGGCAGAATACCCGTTCATTTTTTCGCTCCGAGTATATTTTCGAAACTACCTCCTAGTAAGGGATTTTGATGAATAAGAAAGCAGCACTGTTGTTTGTGCCAGCGTTGGCTTTGGGCGTGGCCGTATTGACGAGTGGCCCCGCCGTTGCGGCCACAGGCGATGCGTCCTACCAGGGAACGCTCGATTCAATTAACGGAAGCAATGGCAGCGGTACGATTTCCATCCAGGTTTCCGGTGACCAAGCAACGGTTACCGAGACCGTCAGCGGACTGGCCGAAACCTTCGACGGTAAGCCGTATCCGCACGTGCAGCACATCCACATCGGAGCGCAGGGGGTATGCCCTACCACGGCAGCTGACACCGACGGAGATGGTGTGATCAGCACGACCGAAGGTCAGCCGTCCTACGGAGAAATTGGTACGACGTTGTCCACCAGCGGTGACACGAGTCCGGCGGCCGGAACTGATCTGACGGTTGCCGGGATGGGTGCAAGCTTCACTTACAACCGCACCTTCACGTTGGATGCTGCCACCGCGGCTTCACTAGAGGCAGGCACGGCAGTCGTGGTGGTCCACGGTCTCGACCCGGCCACGTTGTCTCAAGCAGCACAGGACGCGCCAAGCGATTTGGTTCCGAGTCTGCCCCTGGCAGCTACGTCACCGGCTTTGTGCGGCGCCCTGAGTGCGTCGCAATCGAATATGCCTAATGGTGGCGTGGAAACCGGGGGTGGCAGCACTTCAAGCGGTGCTGACATTGGCCTTCTCGCCCTCGGCGCCGGGTTCCTGACCGCGGCAGGTGGCGCGCTTGTGGTTCGTCGACGTCTCGCCGCACGCGGCTGAGATCGGTTCGATCCCGGTGACTATTCCGGCTGAAAAGCGTCGTCGCGGTAGCCGTCTGGCTACCGCGGCGGCGGTTCTGTGCGTCGCCGTCGGCAGCACGGCGACCGGTTTCGCCCTATGGGGCAACCCCCCTCCTCCACGACCACCAGCCTCGGCTGCCGTGGCGCCCCCCGCTCAGAAGCCAGTCTCCGTTACGCCCTCACCGGAGCCCATCCCCGTGCCACCGGCTCCGCAGGTTGACCCGGTTGTTGGCCCGATCATGACCGCCTCCGAGCCCACCCAGATCAACATCCCCGCAATTGACGTGGACTCTGTCCTGATGCAATTGGGACTGAATCCGGACGGCACGGTGCAGACGCCGTCGTTGGACGAAGCCTCTCCTGCCGGCTGGTACACCGGTTCGCCCACCCCCGGCACGATCGGACCCTCGATCATCTTGGGTCACGTCGACTCCAGAGTGCAGGGGCGCGCGGTGTTCTACCGACTCGGCGATATGCGTCCCGGCGATGAGATTTTGGTTACACGAGCCGATGCAACAGTGGCTGTATTCGTGGTCGATGGAGTGGAAGAATATCCGAAGGATAGCTTTCCGCAGTTTGCCGTTTACGGCAACACCGACCACGCGGGACTACGGCTGATCACCTGCGGTGGCGAGTTCAACGAAACCACTCGTACGTACCCAGACAACGTAGTTGTCTACGCCAGCTTGGTGTCCGACCATGCGGCGTAGCAGAACGAAGACGCGTATCGATAGAAGCGACTGGCTGCTGCTTGCGATCGTGGTGGCCTCCACAGCTTTGCTAGCTGGCTGCGCCGCTACCTCCTCCGGTGCCGAGAACGCAATGGCACCCGGAATGTCAATGCCAGGCACCTCGGCCTCCCCGATTCCGCAGTCGAGCTCGGCAGGCAGCGCGGCGGCAGTGCCGTCCGCAGCATCACAGATGATTTGTGGCACCGAAACACGCGACAACATCACACGTGCGCTGGCCCTCGCCGAACCGCCACACTCCGTCGACAGCTGGATCAATCGTCAATACACCTGCATTTACCATCTGACTGATGGAGAATTCGTGATCTCGGTGCAGGAATCCTCGGACGCAGCGTCTGCCCGTAGCTACTTCGACACGATGCAAGGAAACCTTGCCTCAGTCCAACCCATTGAAGGACTCGCGAATCTCGGATTCCCCGCGTACGAAACCGCAGACGGCGTGGTCGTCTTCCTCAAAGACAACATGACATTACAAGTTGACGCCAGAAAGCTGACGGATATGATCGGGCCGCATGGCATAACCCGCACCGCATTCTCCTATGAAATAGCTACTACCATCCTCGCCTGCTGGACCGAACACTAATCCGGCCGCGTTGCATCAGCCCCGCGCGATGTGGCCGCGGCCAATGGCACCACTACGGTGTCCAGCGCACGCAGCGGGTTCGCCCCGTTCGACTTTCATCCTCGTCGTCCATGGGGATGTGACTCTTAACCCTTGTGCCTCACATCCCATGGGTTGCGCGACGCCGAATACACCTCGTTTAGGGGATGGCGACGTCGATACTCGAGTTACGCAGTCGAGTCGTTAGTCGATATGAACGCTACGGGCCTCACGCTTCGGCAAGTTCAGCATCCGTCTAATGGTGACAGCGAATTGGGGCACATCCACGGCGCTCGTGGTGTCCACCTGCAGTGTCGGAAAATCTGAAATCGGATGCGCCACCCTCACCATGCGTTCCCATTCATCAAGCCGAGCCATGTCGGTGTGAACTCCCGAGGCACCTCGCACCACAGTTCGATTCCCTGCTCAACCTGAGACGCTCGCAAGCCACGCTTGAAAAACTCTTCATCCCTACCGGTCGCCCAGAATGATTCGACAAGTGTTGGGCCATCGATCATCCCGACCATTGACCACATTGCATCCGCAGCTAGGGCCCCAATTCGTTGTGTAGGCATGTCTACTGTGACGAGGTCTGCAAGTGCCTCTATTATTGCGTCCCTGGAAATGACCGAGAAACCTAGTTCCGGGCCCAGGGCCTTCGCAAGTGTCGATTTCCCGGCCCCCGGAATACCGTTCACAAACACCGCGACTTGGCCCAAACGACCAGACTATCGACGCTAATCGCCTCCGCTCGCTCCACTGGACTGGCTACGAAACGCACAAACGCATCGCCGTCGGTCGCGCTGCCTGCGAGCTGTCTCGTAACCTAGCTGCCGCAAAACCCATGGGATACGAGACAAAGGAGATCGCCTGTTCAGCGACGAGCGGCAGGTGACTTGTCTCGCATCTGGACCTGTCTCGCATCCGTAGGGATATGAGACAGTTCCGCATCCAAGATGCTCCACCAGTTTGGATCGTGCTCGACGGAGCCAAGAAGGGGGCGACGGACCGAGCGGCTCGAGGACCAATGTCCTCGAGCCGGCTGATATGTAGGTCTCTAACGATGGAGCATCTCTCTCACCGCGTAGGTTACGTCTATCCAATACGTCGCGGTCGGTGCCGATGCCAACTCTTGGTCCGCGCTCATCGCCGTCTCTCTAGCCCTGCGGGCGCCGCACGGTGAACGGACCGGTGGGGGCCTCATCAACGACCGTGGTTTCTAATGTCACATTTCCACGGATGCCAGCCGGCACGAATTGGCGATCAATGAGTTGAACGCTTCTGGTCCCGATAAGCAGCCCGGTGGCAGGGTCGATGATGAGCTGGTGGGACTCCGAGTCAGAGTTGGTCTTGCGGCCGATTGCTACCCCGGTACGGCCATCCACGGTCACTTCACCCTCCGCGACATAAACCCCTGGTATATGGGCAAGGGCCTCATACATCGCCGCGCGTAGTTTCGCCGGCACCACACCCGTCGACAGGTGGTCACAGATGTCTAGGAAGGCCTGTTCGTCCGGCGGGTTCTGGCCGGTGAGGTTGTTGTAGACGAAGTCCAGCAGTTCGGTGGAATCTGTGGGCATGGACGCCAGCTCCGGGTACGACCGGTCAGATCCGGCGAAGATACCGGCCGGACCCTCATAGAACTTCGCGTCACCGCGTCCCGGCGTACTCCAGAAATCGTCGATCTCCGCTTGCGCCTCCGCGGCATCACCGAAGATCTCGCCAGCTGGGAGCCATTGGATCTCTTCAATCCAGGTGCCGGACCGGTCGTAGGGGATATACATTGCGCTACGACGGTTGTCGATATAGCCAGAATCGTTGCCTCTCCCCAGGGCGCCTTCGGTGCGTTGGGTCATGAGGTATTGGCCTGGGCCGACCACGGGGTCGGCTGTGATGATGGTCGCGGCTGCGGCTGAACGGAGCACTTCCGCGGCCGTCGCGGGTGCGACGTTCGGGCTGAAGAGGTTGGCTCCCAGCAGGGCAACGGTGATCGCTGCTGCTGCCACGGCCATGGCGCCTGCCCACCGTCGCCGCGTCGTCTTCTTCGCAGGGTTGTGTGTGACCGGAGCAACCAGATTGATTGATGGGGCGAGCTCGTCGGCGTCGATTCGCTCGAACAGGTCCTGCTTCATCCGGGTGAAAGCCTTGTCGTTCGGCAGGAGGTCGCTGTGCAGGTCAGTTGACTTGTTCATGAGGTTCCTTCCTCCAGGTGCAGTTCGTGGCGCAGTTGTGTGCGTGATCGGGCGAGCCGATTTCGCACCGTGGCGTGAGTGATGCCGAGTTTGATCGCGGCCTGTTCGTACGTAAGGCGGTCGACCAGGCACAGGTGAACAATGCTCTGTTCGAGAGGACCCAGATCGGCGATGATTTCTTCGAGCCGTTCGGTGAGCTGGCGTTCGGCGGCGATTGTTTCGGCGCTAGCGGAGGCATGGGTATCTACGTCGTCGTTGAGCGAGATCGTCGCCTCACGGAAACGTGCTCGTTGGTGATTCTTCGCTTGGTATCGGGCGGTCGCGATCAGCCACGGAAGGGCCGACCCCTCGATGAACCTCACCGTTGCCCGCTTCTTCCACAGCGTGAAGAACGTGTCTGAGGAGACTTCCTCAGCGTCGGCTGGTTTTCGTGTGGCCGTAATGGCAACGGCGTAAACAATTCGGCTATGCCGGTCGTAGAGGGTGCCGAAGGCTCGCCGGTCACCGTCAACGCTCTGCTGTAGAAGCTTCTCGTCTGTCAATGGCTCTGACGAGATGTTCGTCACGACCGCTGTTTGCATCTTTTTCTCACGCTGTCCCCCCGAAATTTGTGGTCTTTCCAAAGAATGTCAGGAACGTTCGATTCGTCTCCAACATTGCAGCTCGCTCGAAAATTCTTCTGCCACCGCGGGCACGGATGTGCGGGACAGTCCCTACCCCCAGAACTGGGCGGAACGGCAAACCGACCGTTCTGAGCAGTTCGGTGGGAATAGGCTCTGGATCGATCTGGGGGCCGACCGTGCATGCAACTTCACTCGCTATCCCAAGATCGAGTCGCACAGGCCGTTCACGCATAGGCAATCCGAATCGGAGTAACCAGGCTGCGGTAGTTGTCGGCCTTGTGGCCGTCGTTATCTCGCTGGCGGGTTCTTGGATTCCCTCGTATTGGAGTGATGAAGTCGCGACGCTTCGTGCGTCCCGACTGAGCTGGCACGAGCTTTTCGCGTTTGTCGAGCACAAGGATGCGGTGCACGCCGCCTACTACTCCCTCGTAAAGCTCTGGGTCGGCGCATTCGGTGAGTCCGAGTTGGCCACGCGGTCGCTCTCTGCGATCGCCGTCGCGGCGGCCGCTGCGGGGCTCGTAGTCCTGGTCGCGTCGGTCACGAGCGTAAGAATGGCTGTATCGGCGGGCCTGATCTTCACGGTCCTGCCGCGCACAACCTCCATGGGCATCGAAGCTCGCTCTTTTGCGCTGAGCGTCGCGGTTGCAGTGTGGATCACCGTCATTCTCCTGGTGGCTGCGCGCGCCAGAAACTGGAGATGGTGGGCAGCGTACGCGGCGCTCGGCGCCGCCGGAACCTACCTCTTTCTATATTCCGTGCTCATCTTCGCCGCCCATCTCGTCTTCCTGCTGCTGCACCATCCAGTGCGGCGTATTCTCGTGCCCTGGCTCATCGCCGCATCCGTCGCCGTCGCGACCGCGCTTCCCATCCTGCTCGTGAGCGTCACTCAAAAGGACCAGATTGCGTGGTTGTCTGATCAGCCCGTCGTCAATGCATGGACCATTCTGGTGGAGCCGGGGTTTGACAGCTCCTGGCTCGTTGCGGCAATTGCCTGGTGCACTCTGCTGCTAGTGGCATATCGGTCTCGAACAATCATGTTGAGTCCGCACAGCGGCCTCTTCCGGCTTGCAGCGGCGTGGTTCCTGGTGCCGCTGGTACTTCTCCTCACCGCCGATGCCCTTATCGGCCCGCTGTACACCGCTCGATATCTCTCCCTCACCGTCCCGGCGGTCGCAATTCTTCTGGCTATCGCGTTCACGATGCCGGCGCGCTCAATCGTGGCCGGGATCCTGGTCGCGGCTCTTGCTCTGGCGAGCGTGCCCACCTACATCGCCCAGCGCGGCCCATTCGCGAAGAACGGTGGCAGCGACCTCTCCCAAATCGCCGACTACATTCACTCTCACGCCGCTGAAGGCGACGGGATCTATTTGCAAGACACCGGCAGCATCACGCTCAGACCGCGCCAGGCGCTCTACGCCTATCCGGAGGCGTTCGCCGACACCGCAGACCTAGCCCTCGAGGCACCCTTCACGACGACGGGCACGTTCTCCGACCGAACACTTTCACTCGATGAGATCGGGCCGGGGCTGGCGGGCATCGATCGCATCTGGGTTGTCACGGCAGGACTCTTGGATTCAGATGTAACCCGGGAGGCATACGCTGCGCTTCAGCCGATCGGATTCTTCGCCGGCACCTCTCACAAAACGAACCGTTCCCTCATCACTCTCTACGAACGCTAATGCGGCCCCAGTTCGTGACACCCAACGCCGTGTCTCGCAACCTCACTGCCTTATAACCCATGGGATACGCGACATAGGGATGCGTTCTGGGGCAGGACGAGCCACGCGGAGACGTCTCGTATCCCTTGGCTACGAGAAGCCGCAGATCGGGATATCCGAGCTGAACGACACGCTGGCTGCGCAGACGCAGACGCTGCAGAGGCCGCGCTTAGCGTGCCTGAATTAGATCGGCGATCTCCTGGGGCTGACATCTGGCGAGAGACCGATTTGTGCCTGATCGCCCTATGACGCTATTTGAAATGGAACCAACTGCGGCGCGTGGACATTATTAGGTATGACGGCAGCCCGGGGGACCAACGAGTACGAGTTGTGGGCTCGCGCTGTCGAGGGGGATGCGGGGGCGTTCGGGGAGCTCTTCGATGAGCACCGTGACCGGGTGTTCGGCCATGCCCTGCGCTCACTGGCATCACGGCATGACGCTGAGGATGCCACGGCGATCGTGTTCCTCGAGTTGTGGCGCCATCGCCGCCGGGTGCGTGTGGTGAACGGCTCGATCATCGGCTGGCTGTTAGTGACGACCAACAACGTCTGCCGCAATCAGAGCCGATCGGCGCGGCGCTACCGCCTGTCCTTGGCGAAACTCTCGCCAGAGCAGACGCATCCGGACCCGTCGGACGAGCTAGCCGTGGAAATCGACCGCGCCCGGAATGCGCCGGGTGTGCGCGAGGTCTTCAGCCAGCTCAGTGCGCGGGACCAGGACGTCCTCACCCTTTGCGTGCTGGAAGAACTGACCAACGCGGAGGCGGCCTTGGCTCTGCGCATTCCCATCGGAACGGTGAAATCTCGCCTATTCCGGGCCAAGAAGAGAATGGCCGAGTTGATGGTGCAGTCTGCGCCAGACACGCGAGACCAGTGGAGCCTGTCGTGAATCTTAACCAAACAGAGCGCCCCGATCGATCGTCAGAGTTCGATCCTCGTCGCAGTAACGAGATCCGAAGCCTGCTCACGAGCGTGGTGGCTGGCGCCCCCAGGCCGCGCACGCCCCGGCTATCTCGTGCAGCGTTCTCACTCGCCGCAACCGCGGCGCTCCTGTTCGCCGGCGGCATTGGGGCAGGCACGGTACTGGCCTACGACCAAATTTCCGAAAGCGGGGATCCTGAGAACGCCGCAGTGTCCGGTATCCCGGCGTCAGCCGCCGAGCCCCTTAGCGCCAGTTCGGGAGATGACTACGCTGGCGACCTCAGGCCGATCCTCATCATGAATGGTGAGGTCGGCTACGCGTATCAGGGCGCCCTCGCAGCGGCAGATACGTTTGCGACCGCCTACACTCCCAAATCCGACACAACCGGAACAAAAATATCCGCCCCATTGGTGCCGGTTTACCTAGCCGACGGCGTCACCTTGGTGGGCTATTACGATCCTGCCTCCCTGATCCCTAAGTAAGCCACCGAAGGTGCACTCTGGGACCAGAACTTGAGCTGAGGTGGTCGGGCAGACCACGTGCCGCTCAGGAGCTTCTGGCCGTCCGGTACGGGCCAAGAGCTCACCCCAGTTCGGGGCAAGAGTGGAACTCCTTGGTCCGATCCGGACATTAAGTATTGAACGCACTAATCCGTTTGTCCGAGTTCGACCGCCACGAAAACATGCCGTTGTCCGGACACGAGCCGGCAGAGGCGTGGACCATCACTCAAAGGGTAGAAATGAACAAGCTCGCCTCCTGTTTCGTCAGCGTTGGACTGGCTGCAATTGCATTGTCTGGTTGCGCAGGAGTTTCCGCTGCAACTGCGTCGGCATCCGATAGCGAAAGCAAGTTCGGGGCCAGTAACGTCATGGGAATTGGTACTGAGCAGGAGAAGGACCAGTTGCTGCCGCTCGCCGCCGCAGCCGGCCCTGCCGATTCGGCAGAGCCCACCGACAGCGCAGGGACTCCAGCTGACGCGTCCACTCCTGCCGATGGGGAGTTCTGGGAACGCAATTACGCTGCCCTCGGGACCGCCACCGCGGCCATCGAAGAGCAATTTCCAAACGAGTTCGCGTACGCGTTCTTCGACGAAGTCCCCGCCATGCACGTGGCCTTCGCCGGACCGGCTCCGACGGAAGCCGTCACACTCCTCCACGACACCGGCTTGCCGTATGTCATCGTCGCGTCTGTGGGCTTCAATGCAGCTGAATATGGCGCCGCTCAGGATGACGTTTTCGACCAAATCCGCCAGTACATCACACCAGAACGACAGGTATCGGTCTCGTCCGACCCATCAGCTGGACCAGGCGCCATCAAGGTGAGCTTCCTATCGACTAAACCCGAATTCACCACCGACCCTGGGCTCACCGCTCCTCTCGCCAGATCCCGCTACAAGCCAATTACGGTCGACGCGCCCTTCACCGTCACTTTCGACGACACGTACACCTCACCCATCATCATGGGAACGGGCACTGAGAAGGTTGGCCCGTCAATCAAGGAACAAAGCGCTCTGGCACCCGGCGAAAGATGGTGGGGCCCCTCCGCTGCCGAAACGGGCTCGGGAAAAGTTGACTTTCGGTGAACGAGCTCGCCCCCCATTTAACGATCCAAAGCAAGCTGACCGCCGCTAGGAACTCGCCCTAATCGGCCGAAGAAAGTGTCTCGCAACCTTAGGTGTCTCGAATCTCATGGGTTACGAGACGTCAAAGCTCGCCTGCTCACGCAACAAGCGGCAGCTGACTTGTCTCGCATCTGGACCTGTCTCGCATCGGTAGGGTTTCGAGACAGGACGAAGGCTGCGCTTAGTGCGTGGCATCGAAACCCCGATGTGGCCAGGCCAGCTTAGGGCTGTGGCGTCAGGCTCGTGTCTGGAAGGCAAGGGTGACGTACGGAGGTAGTCGCGCGCCACCACCGCAGTCACTATCCGATCGCCGATATCGGCCCCAACCGAGTAAACGTTTGGATCGGAGTCGATGGGCAGGAGCGCGCCACACCCGATCTAGGCGGTCGCTCGTCCTGTTCGAATCACCGAACTCGCGTCAAGCCGCTCAGAAGAGGGTGCTGATGGGGGAGGTGTTCGTGAAGTCGAAGATGATCCTGAAGGGTGTGTCGACCGTGATGGATTTCCTAAGTCCGGGGTCGCTCCTGAATTGGGCGTCATCTGACTGGAAGCTCACCTTGATCGCACCTGGTGCCATCGAGGAGTCCTGAGAGATTTGTACCTGGCGGTCGGAAGTGACGTACTTCCGAGTCTGCTCGCCAACGCTGGTGGCCGCTTGCTGATACTCCGCTGCGTTGAAGCCCACGGACTCGATGACGACGTAGGGCAGGTCGGTGCCCTTGAGGAGTGCGACTGCTCCAGCCGGCGCCGTTCCAGCGAAGCCCACGTGCATGGCGCTGGAGTCATCGAAGAAGGCGTAGGCGAACTCGTTGGGGAACTGCTCTTCGATGAGCGCCGTGGCGTCGCCGAGCGGCGTTTGATTTAGGGCAGCGAACTCATTCATGGCTGTAGTTGCCGCGTCGGACGGGGGAGCGTGTTCTTCCACGATGGGGAGTCGACTCGGCTCGACACTGGCCACTCCGGCCGACCCAGCGCCCGTGGTGGAAGCCGCTGCGCAACCGGACAGCGCCAGTGCTGACAGACTCACGCCGATGAGGCAGGAGATGATCTTGTTCATGCCGAGTACCCCTTTGAATTTAGCGTCCGACGTGCCCTTTCGTCGAGCAGGACCGTCGCTGTGCTTCGGAGCGTACTGCCCTGGCTCAGGGAATAGCCGACTGGTTTGCTGAGTAAGCCCTGAGGAAAAACCGTGAGTACCTGAGCCTCAAGCGCCACGAGTGGGCACACTAAAAACCCCGGTCACATGGCCGGGGGCTTTTTGGTTCTGGCGGGAGCGCTGCGCTATGAGCTCACGGTGTCGGCGTTTGCCCTTGGACATCGGCACCTTTCTGATTGGCAGCCCGGCGCTGCACGACTGACACTGATGGCGCGCGCCGCGGATCATTCATAAGTGATCGTTCGAAATCAGCAATTAGTCACCTAAACGGCACTCCAGCCGGATCTGTCTCGCAACCTACCTGTCTTGAAACCCATGGGATGCAAGACGCTGACGCCGCTCTGGACCGGCGCACGCAATCAGTTCGATGCGCTAAAAACGCTGCCAGAGCGCAAAAGTCACAGGTGTGTGGATCCACTCGAGGAACGTCTGCTGGACGATCCCTATCGGTCAACCGCGGTGGCCGGCTTTCCTGGCCCGAGTACGTTCTTATCGACCTGAACCGAGAACGGTGACCCGACATCTGCCTCTTCGATCAACCTGGTCGACTCTTGGATCAACCGGGCCGCATCCGAGCTGCCCTCATCGGCAATTCGGGTGACACCAAGCACGCCGACACCAAAGTCTGGTCGCGCACCGATCATGGGGAATGGAACATTCGTGGGCCACGTCGCTTGCAGGTCAGCGACAAGCTGTTCGGCTGTTGCATTGTATTCAGCATCGGTGAACCCGGAGTCCTCGAGGATCTGCGCTGGCTGCCCCGTCGACTTGACCGCAGCTAGAACCGCGGGTACCGCTTCATTAGTGAAACCGATGACGGGTTTAAGTTCGCTGTCGAAGTAGAAGAAGGCGTAGTCGTTCGGAAACGACTCCAAGACCGGACCCACAGCCGACGAGAATTCTTCGTTCGGTACGGCTGCACTTTCGACTTCGGCGGGCGTGAGCGAGTTGGCAGGCGAGGCTGCGGTGGGCTCAATGCCCTCAGCGGAAGCTGCCGCGCACCCGGACAATGCCAGAGGCGTCAGTCCAAGACCGATAAAACAGGACGCGATCTTTTTCACTTCTTCTCCCCTTTGTGGTGATGTGGGCATGCGCCGCGCCGACGTGGCGAGTGGCATCGCCTCGATCTGCCGCACTCTGATCATTGGGTTGCTTCTTTAACCTAGAAATGTCCGCAGCGCATCAATGGGTGTCAATCCGACTTGATCTGGGTGTCCCGCGTGGGTCATTACCGCGTGTATTGGGCAACGGAACGGCCAACTGGGCTTCCGATCAGAAGCATGGACGCTGCCGGCAGAGAGGCTACGGATGGATCAATGCGGCAGGATCGAAAGAGCCCACCAAGGTGACACCATCCGCAAGATAAATCGGCACAAGAGTGGTGGATGCTTCGGAATCGGCGCTGGCGGATCCCGACAGGTGGGACTCCGCAAGCGGGTTGGCCGCTTCGAGGGCGTCCCGATGTGCGTAGCCGACCTCACCATCCACAATAAGAATCGGCACAAGGTCGATTGCAGAGGCGCCGAAGCCGCTCAAGGGCTCCGCGGATGTGGGGCTATCGGGTTGGACTGCGTTCTGAGCATCCGCGCTCATGGAGAGCTGGTCGTAGGCCTCCACGGCGCCGGCACCGATGCCGCCGGCGAACAGAAGAGCCGCCGTGGCAGCGAGCGAGAACGCTGTGCGCGAAAGTCGGGCCCTGCGAGGCCTGGCTGTTGCCGCCACCTGGCCGGTGAGAAGGCGTCGGATCTCATCGCTACGGCGCGGGTCAAACTTTGAAGGTCGATCAAGTCGACCTGTTCGGTCCTGGCTCATGACAGACTCCACTGTTCTCTCGCGTCGGGTGCAGACTGCATCATCAACTCGGCCATTCTCTTCTTTGCTCGGTACAACCGAGATTTCACCGTGCCGATGGGGATGCGCAGAGCCAGGGCTGCCTCTGCGGTGGTCAGGTCCTCCAGCACGCAGAGCGTAAGGATGTTCTGATCCCGCGCACTGAGCTGATTGAAGACCTCGCGCACGCCCGGCGCATTGCGGGCGCGGTCCATTTCGAGCGACAGGTCGTCGGACGGGTCTGGGCTCGCCGCTTCTGGCGAGAGTTTCGCCAGGGCCAGGCGGTAGCGCCTCGCCGAACGGGCCTGGTTGCGGCAGACGTTGTTTGTGGTCACCAACAACCAGCCGATAACCGAGCCATTAACCACGCGTACCCTACGTCGATGGCGCCACAACTCGAGGAACACGATTGCCGTGGCATCCTCAGCATCGTGGCGTGACGCGAGCGAGCGCAGGGCGTGGCCGAACACTCGGTCGCGGTGTTCATCAAACAGCTCCCCGAACGCCCCCGCATCCCCGTCGACGGCGCGAGCCCAGACCTCGTACTCGTTAATCCCCCGGGCTGCCGTCATACCTAATAATGTCCGCACGCCGAACGTGGTTCCATCGCGGAAAAACCACGGCATGGCGAGGCGCAGACCCGTCGACGCGTGCGCTTGCCTTCAATGCGTCTGGCGGAGAGGGCCTCGCACTGAGTGTGTCCCGAAACCTATGTGTCCTTTATCGCATGGGATACAAGACATGGGCGCGACAATTCCCTTGTTGCGCCCAGCACGTGCTCGCGGGCTACGTCTATGCCCGTGAGTCACTTTGATCGATTGACGGCGGCAAACCAGGCGGATAGTGGTCGAGCCGTGATGAGTATCAGGATGCCGAACAGCGTCTGACAGAGTACGCCAAAGAGTGAAAGGCCTCCGATCGTGGCGTAAACCGTGGCATTCACGCCAACGTCGACGACGATGACGACAACACCGAGGACGACGCCAACCTGTTTCTGGAGCAATATGAGAACGACGACAAGCGGATCTAAAACCGTCAGCAAGATCCAGAACAGGCGAAGAGGATCGGGGAAGGACGAATAGGCGTTTGTGCCACCCAGCACGAGATCGACGGTGTGCGTGCTGGTGCCAATCAGGTAGCCCACAATCCAGAGCGCCTGAAAAATGCGGGCCGAACCACTACATCGGGAAGATTCAGTGTCGTTCACCCGCGTCTGCTCCTCACGACGATGCCTCCACGCGCGCTCATGTCCTCAACCTACTTGCTCCATTGCGCCAGGATCGCTCGGATTTTGCCTAGGCTGCAGGGTCCAATGCGCCCAGGTCTGGTCAGAGTCTTCATGCGTCATCGGAGGGCTCCTTGAGAGCCCGACGTCGCCTAGCCCCCGTGTATCGAAACCCATGGGATACGAGTCACGGATATCGCCCTGGTGGGGGTCACCTTGCCCCGCTGCTCCGTTCCTTTATGCGGTACCCATCAATACTCACGAGTCAGCCAGGACCGTCCTGCCGTCTTCAGGTATCAGCTCTTGTCGTCGATTGTGGAGACAAAAATGGGTGCCTCACCTCCGCACTGGTCAGTAGCATTCTCAGGGAGTTTTAGGCCCTCGAGCCCACCGCCACCACCCACCGATATTTGGTCGCCAACAACGAACTCGTTGCCGTTGAGTCTGAGAGTCGTTCCGTCCCAGCTCGTTCCGTCACGGGGAAACACGAACGGCGCACCACCGACGAGAAGACATCCGTCCTCGAATGAAACCTCTCCCGCGTACGCGGCCCCCAGCGCGATGAAATTGTCGCCTACTCTCGTGACCTCGTACGTCAAGAGACCGTCGACGAAAGCAATAGTGGAGCCAGATTCCTCGCCGGCCACGGGCGAGGACGCTGGCGCCCCGGTGCTAATGGCCCCTCCAGCGCAACCAGACAGGGCAAGCGCGACCACTATCACTGCGATGCTTCTGTATTTGTGCTTCATCAACTGCCCCTCAAGACTGGTGCTCTTCGGTGTGAGATCAAGGAATTTTCATCCCCGCTCATTGGCCGCAGCCTATTGCCCGGTTGATCCTTGCGCTCCTTCGGAGCCCTAATAAATAGTGTCCGTTACGCGCTGTCCTGTTCCCAACAGCCCCGAACCGGAACGCACTCCTGAGTGCCTTGACGCCCCACAGCGTTGCGTGCGGTGATTCGAGCGCACTGCGGGCACGTGTCTCGAAGCAAGACCGCCTCATAACCCATGGGAAACGAGACGTTGGAGATCATCCGTTCAGGCGACGAGCGGCAGGCGACTTGTCTCGCATCTGGACTTGTCTCGTATCGGTAGGGTTTCGAGACACCGAAGCCTTCGCTGATGGAGCCTGCTGGAGTGGCGCGGAAGCTCAGGTCTGCGCGGCGGGCCGGTCCTCAGCTTCTATGGTCGAATCGTGAACTATTTATCGGTGAATGAGCAATACCTAGTGTGAGCACAGACAACGAGGTGATCGAGAGATCGATCGGCAGCCCGGAAGAATTCGCGGCGCTGTACGACCGGCATGCGGGGACGATCCACCGATACGCGGCTCGCCGGATCGGCGCGGAGGTCGCGGACGATATCTTGTCCGAAACCTTCCTGGTCGCCTTCGACAAGCGGCGAGGGTTCGACGCATCTGCGACCAGCGCTCTTCCGTGGCTGCTGGGCATCGCCACAACGCTGCTGAAGCAGCATGCCCGGCGGGAGGCAGTCGCGTGGAGAGGCATGGTCGCAGGAATCGCGGCTGACGTTGTGCCTGACGCGATCGAGCTTGCTGGCGCACGGATGGACGCGGCGCGATCCGCTAAACGGATCGAAAGTGCGCTGCGGCGGTTGACGGTGGGTGACCGAGACACTTTGCTGCTCTACGCCTGGGGAGATCTCGACTACCAAGGCGTCGCGGATGCCTTAGAAATTCCTCTCGGCACCGTGCGTTCCCGGCTCAACCGGGCGCGTCGACTGCTTCGCTCCGCTCTCGACATTGCTACCGATAAGGAGACCTTTCATGGACGAACTGACACTGCTCCGCAGCGCTCGTACTGACCCACCCAAGCCGAGTCGGCAAGCACTCGACTCCGGTCGCGCGGCATTGCTGGCGCACATTGAGGAATCCCGCCGTCCGGCATCCCGCCCGTCCGTCGCCAGGCGCATGCCCGTTCTGCGCCGAGTTGGATATTCGGCTGCCTGCACGGCTGTGGCGGCCACGCTCGTGACTGGCCTGATTATGAGCGACATGGTCGGGCTCGCCGGCTGGCGCGGCGGCGCCGATCCCGCGGCGGCAGCCGTGCTTAACGAAGCGTCGGCGCTAACTATCGCCACAGCAGACCCTGTGCTCAAGCCAGGTCAGTATCTCCGGGTGGACACGAGCGCGGTCTACAACGGACTGGGCCCCGCCGGCAAGAACGGCCGCGAAATTTTCTTCCTCACGATCACCGAGGACCAGCTCTATATCCCGGCCAATCTCAATGACGATTGGGTCTGGATGCGGGGTATGAGGAAGCCGTATCAAGCCTTCGGGCCTGAGTCCGAGGCCGCGATGCAGTCGGAGTGGGAGCAGAGTTTGGCAAAACGCGGCAGCCCTGACTACCAGGAGAACGTGCGAGCCGCGGGCGGCGCCTTCTATGGCAGCCCCAGCTCTGACGTCGAGATGCTTGCTGCGCTGCCTCGTGACCCGTACCAGCTCCTCAACAACATCTACCGCATTACGTTGGGCCAGGGCCCCTCACCTGACGGTGAAGCGCTCGTCTGGATTTCAGACACCCTCCGCGGTGGCGGAATTCCAGCAGACCTCCGCGGAGCACTTTACGAAGCCGCAGCCATGATCCCCGGCGTCATGATCACTGAGGGAGTCGCGACGCTCAACGGACGCACAGGAATTGCCATTGGTCGGCAGGAATCGGGTCAGAAGACCAGACTCGACATGATCATCGATCCCGAAACCGGGGAAATGATCGGGGAACGAACGACCGTCGTGGCGCTCGGCGGCGATTATCCGCTCCCAGTGGGAGCGATAGTGGGATGGACGGCTGTGACCACCACAGTGGTGGACGAAGCCCCCGCGGGTGGCAACGTTTACGGACACATGGGCCTGCCGGGATGATCTCCCGCAATCAGTCCTCAACGCCCGACCCAGCCGGTGTCGACCTCCGGCTGGGCTCCTCCGTCGATCTAACCGCCCTGGTCAAACGAAAGCTGGCGGAGTCTTCTTCCGACGAGCAGACCACGATTGCGCCCCTGAAGAACTAGAGCGCACGTGTGCAGCGGCTTGGAGCGATGCGTCTCGAAACCCAAGTGCTTCAAAACCCATGCGTTATGACGCTCTCGCGGCGCGTCAACGGTGCCAGGGAGAGCTGAGCGCGTCGCGCCCATTGATTCAATCGCCAGCCAGAGGGACGACGGTGCCTCCCGGCAACGCGTCACGAATTGATCCCTCCTTCCATGTTCCTGTGAGCGGCCAGAACACGGTGGAGTCTTCGTGAACCTGCACCGCCAGGCTTTGGCTGGTGGTCGGAATGTATAGCGGGACCTGGTCGGCTGCTGCGTACTCAGGGTTTGTATTCACCATCCCCCCGCTGGCGGGCCAACCCCGTTCCAGGTAGCCAGCTACCTCGCTGCCTAGAGGGATGCGCTGGAGGTATTCGTCGACCGATAGTCCGCCAGTGCTGGTGGCGAAAGACGGGATGACTATACGCAAAAAACCGTCCGGTCCCGGCTCCGCAATGCCTTGTATCGTCTGGTCTGTGGAGAGGACGAGTGTGAACGTCTTCACCACGCCATAGGGCTGTGGCACCTCGGCAGGAGCCTGCGTCTCCTCTACTCCAATGACCGTTCCCACAACCACGAGCTGTGCGCCGGCGGCAAGCTCTGCTGGGTCGCTAGCGACGGTCTCGTCGCCGGAAGCGTCCGGCGGGTTGACTGCGACAGGGCCGGCCGTTGCCAGGGGCGTGTCGCTCTCTTGACCATTGAGGTTCCCGAGTGCGAGGCTGCCGATGATCACGATTCCAACTGTCACCAGGGTTGCGGGGAGCCACTTGGACGAGGTCTTTTGGGGGGCGCCGGTGAGCGCATCAGTTTCAACTTGTGAGATAAGCAGGGTGCGAAATGCCTCTTGTCGAGCTTGAGACGAGGAGTGGTTGGTCATGATGTCCTTTCCGCGGTTGCTGGGACCGGTCCGGTTAGAAATTCTTGAGCCAACCTTCTCTTTGCTCGGGAGAGCCGGGATTCGACTGTGCCGTCCGGGACGTTGAGCACGATCGCCGCTTCGCTTACTTTGAATCCCTCGAGCACACAGAGAGTGATGACTTGACGTGCAGCAACGGGTAGCCGGGACAGAGCCAGTTCGATGTCGCTGAGCTCGTCCACAGCAGCAGGGGCGTCTTGGATGGGTGGTAGCCGGCGGAGGAGTGCTTCATGGCGGCGGGCGCTACGAGACAGATTTTTCGCGGAATAGTTTGCGACGACGAGCAGCCAGGGCAAAAGCGATCCGTTAACGAAACGAACAGAATCTCGTTTCCGCCAGACTTCCAGAAACGCAAGAGAAACAACGTCCTCTGCGTCAACAAAATTCATCACCAGACGCCGGCTGTGACGGAGTACGCGGTCGTGATGTCGGTCATACACGCGGCCAAACGCCTCGCCGCGTCCGGCGAGAGCTAGGTCCCACTCAACTGAATCACTGGTGCTCATACTTAGAAGTGTCCGGCACCACCGGATTTGGTTCCAACCAAATCCGACGCCAACGCTAAAAGGTCAGAAGCGCTAAGTGCCTCGAAACCCAAGTGTTTCAAAATGCATGGGTTACGAGACGTCAAAGCTCGCCTGCTCACGCAACAAGCGGCAGCTGACTTGTCTCGCATCTGGACCTGTCTCGCATCGGTACGGTTATAAGACAGCAGGATGCCGTGCCCGACGTCGTGCGTCTGATTTCCAAGATGCCGCCGTGGCTGGCATTTTGAGATGCTTGACAATCTCCCATCGAGGTACTGCTAGGTTCAGCCCCATGCGCAGCGTAGGTCGTGGCACCAAGACGTTTAGGCGTTGGGGAGCCGCGTCGCTGTTGGTGCCGACGTTTTTCCTTCCGGGTTGTGTCGATCCGACCGGTATTGAATCCCCTACCGTCACCGACAGCGGTGAAACAACGGGCAGCGGTCCGCGGATCATCACTGGCAGGATCCCTGGAGAGTACGAGCATCGGGACATCGCTGGTACGGTCGCAACAGCTGATGGTTGCGTTGCATTAGAACTATCAGGGGGTGTGGTGTACCCCATAATCTGGCCGCTCGGATTCCAGCTGCTGCCCGACCAGACTTCTGTCGGTGATGCGAATGGAACTGTCTATATTGGCGAGAAACTGACCGGAAGCAGGGGGTACCTCGTTGCTCGTGAGGAGTTCGAAAAGTTCTCGGACCCGGCACAGCTCACGGGTTTCGATGAGTGCAGCCCAGATGCCGAAACCTTCCTTGTTCTTGTGAATGTAAAGGACTTCGATACCCCTGAGTAGCAGCACTATGGCGCTGGCCAATCGGACAGACACGGGAGCTTCTCCCGTCACGCTGCGGCACTCTCGCAACAACACTGCCTCGAAACGTATGGGTTACGAGACGTCAAAGCTCGCCTGCTCACGCAACAAGCGGCAGCTGACTTGTCTCGCATCTGGACCTGTCTCGCATCGGTAGGGTTCCGAGACAGAATCACCGTCGTGTTTGCTCTACGACCGCTTCCGCAGGCTCCACACACTGTGCATGGGAATCGACATGCCCCGCGCTAGCGAACCTGAGCTGATTTGGAATCCGGTGCAACGCGATTCGTGCGCCATCCTGGTGACCCTGCCGGTGTGCGACGGGCCAGCGGTCGGTTCACCAGAGGTCGAGCATCCGTATTCGGTGTTCTGTTTGGTGCATCTTGCTTCCGGGGATCCATTTGACTCTTGGCTTCGCGATGAACGGTCGTAGTGGGCCGCGCTGGAGCGCAACGCAGAGATTCAGATCGAGCCAACCCAGGGATTGTCCAAGCGAGACATGTTTGAGCAGAAACCACGGCGACCCGAGCACCCAAACGGTGAATCCGAGCGGGATAAGTATCCAGAGCAGAAGTGCTCGAGAAAACAGCATGAGGAGCGCGGGTAGGGGTTCTAGTGGTTGCAGGCCTGTGTGAAGTGCGTGTTCGGTTCGCCAATCCGGTCGGAACTGATTCCCTCGCCGTGATGTCACCATGAAGAGATCGTATTGGTCCAGAGGCGGCATCGCGGCGCGGTCTTCGCAGACTTTGCCGTCTCGGCAAAGAGGGCCTCAAACGATCCTTCCGGCGGGTACGACCTTGTCGCGATGAAAAGTCTCGTAACCGAAGTGCCTCACACGCCATGGCATACGGGACCGGGGTCACCCCTGGGGCCAACCAGGTGGCCCCGTGAGTCGCCTCCTATCCCAAGGGATAGGAGGCGATCGCCCCTACAAGCAGTGCCGTAGATTGACCAGTGAGCAGAGAGGCGCGGTGAGACTCATGTGCCCAAGATCGGTGGGGACCTGTTGAGCGAGAAGGACCGGCTCCCGCGGCCTACGCGCATAAATTGGCTAGTGTATTTGAGCTTCGTCGGGATCAGTGCAGCGGTGGTCCTCCCCGGCCTGTCAGCACGATTTATCGGAAAGACACCCGCCCAGCTCTGGGCCACACTTCCCGCATCTCTAATTTTCGCATTGAGTGCGTTCCTCGCTGTGGGCTTGTATTTCTGGTATTTGAATCGCCCCGCCCGTATGCTCGCCAGGGCGCTTCGCAAAGCGGGGTACGAGCCAGTGGTGACCTCATCGTCGCCCGAATTGGTAATGGCAGTCCAATCTCTCAAAGGCATCAGGCTCGCGTCGGGCTGGTCACGATCCGGCGCATTCCTTGTGTTCGTGGACATTGGGCCTAAGTTCGAACTCTGGCGGTGGCGGCATGGCCGAGTGGAGTGCGTCGTCCGTATCTCGTGGTCATGTGCCACCTCCTGGGAGTTCGGGAGCGTGACCTTCGCCTACCTAACCGATCGAGCGATAATCCTCTGGGTTCGGGTAAACGGTCGCGATTTCGCGCTGCCAATATGCCCGCAAACATCCGGCCTGATCGCCACCGGAGCGGCCAAAGACGCACAGTTCGCGGCTGCTCTTGGCCTCATCGAGTCCCGCGTCCCGCCATCGAGCTCGGTGGTTGAAAAGTATATGGATTAGCTCTTTCAGGAACGCACACGGTCTGACCAGCCACCGCGCCGTAACGCCGTCGACCGCGAGCCTTGGTGGCAACGCCCGTTCAGATCACGATGTCTCGTAACTCACGTGTCTCGTATCCCATAAGTTTCGAGACATCAGGGACGATGTCGGCGCTCGACTAGCGCACGTGGCGACGTATCGTTGTGCGTCGCTTGGCAACGTTTGGAGACGCCTGCACTGCGGTGTCTCTCTAGCGGTCTGGTGACCTGCGGAATTAGCTCCCGTCTCGAAAATCTGCCGGCACATTGGTGCTGTAGGTGATGTTCTTGAACTCGGTGACGCACTGGTCTCCCATGGGGGCCTGCGCGAGAAAGCCCACATGCACAGGGCCCTCGTAGGCGAGGCGGAAGACGCGCACGAAAACCCACTTGTGACCGTCGGCGGAAGAGTGGAAGGCCCAACCCGACCCGGAGCGAACAACGCGGAGGTAGACCGAGTCCGCGGAGACAACTGCTGAGTTGCAGTCATCCGAGTATTCGTTTGTCACCACGGACACGACCATTGCTTGGCCCTGGGGTGAGTATTCGAAGCACAGCTTTGCCCAATGGTCGCTGTCGCCCCAGATCGCCAGGACTGCAGCGTCGAAAGTTGTTCGTTCGGTCAGGACCCGAGCGCGAACTGAGAAGGAAAAGTCTCCCGGTGGGACGAATCCGAGCAAGGACGCTGCGTGTTGTTGGGGTCCACCGAAGGCGTCGTTGGTCCAGTCAGCGCCTGCGGCAGCGGTGACGACGAGGACACCGGTTGTTGGCGTTTCGGCAACTCCCTGGCCGTTGACCCATGCGAGCGGAGGAACCCCCGGCACAGCTACCTTCATCGAATTCCTTCTCCCCATCATGGGCGCCGTACACAGCGCCGTCGATAGCGTAAAGGAAATCCAATACTCGTCGGCGGACTTTAGGAGCTGTTATCGATAACGGGTTTCTCGAGGGTCGGCACCGGAGGAACCGGTCGAGACACGGCCAACGACGTGGACACGCAGGTAATGTGATGGGTCGGGCTCAGGACTGCCCTGAATCGCCGAGATTAAGGTTTGCGCAGCGAGTTGCCCTTCCGCGGCCAGGCCGTGTCGGATGGAACTCAGCTGCGGATCGAAGTGCCGGGCTTCGGGCAAATCATCCACTCCCAGCACAGCAAGCTGGCTGGGCACACCGATCGAGCGGCCGCGTAGGCCGTGCATCAAACCGATCGCCATCGCGTCATTGGCGACGAAGACTGCGCTGTACGCGTCCGGGCGGATGGTGCGAGCAAGATCAAATCCGGATGCGGACGTCCAGTCGCCGGCTTGGCCGATCTCGACAACCATGCCCAGTGCACTGGCTCGCGCGACAAACGCGTCCTGTCGATGCCCAGCGGAGAGAGCCCCGGGTGGTCCCGGCAGATGCAGCACTCGTTGATGGCCAAGCTCACACAGGTGCTCGGCCGCGACGCGCCCTATTAATTCCTCCGCTCCCGGCTGACTCGGCGTACCCCGGTCGAGAAACCGATCGATAACTGTCTCATATCCTCACTGCCTCATATCGCATGGGTTGCGAGACGTCCTAGAGCGTTGACGAGGGCTAGTTGACGACTTTGTGCGCGCTCGCTCGAATGCACATCAGCCCACACGAGGCAGCGGCGACGAAGACGAGTATGCCCGCAGCCCCACCGCCGTCCAGAATGATCGTTGGACCGAGGTAGACGAGCAGTCCGAGCCCTGCCAATGCCGCTCCCACACCGGCGATGCCTCCCTGTACTAAGCGGGACGACTTCAGGTGATGGTCCGCAATGGCCAGCGCGACAGCGGCACCAACGACGGCGACCGAACTCAACAACAAGCCACCGACTACGGCGAGATACAGTTCCAGACCAATGAAAGGAGCTGCCAGGCCGGGGTTGGCATTGGCGTTGATGACATGACCGACAACAGCCCAGACCACGCTTGAGACGAGACCGAAGCAAACGCCGAGCACCATCGTCAATAGCACTGCCCCGGGATCGCACCTAGTTGTCTGTCGCTGACTTATGGTCTCCATGGGAGTCAGCCTCCCACAGCAGTAGTCGCCCCCTCGGCGCAATGCACCCGCGTTGAGACCGCATTTGGCAATCATGAATGCCCACGAATGAGCGCGGTCTGAGGGTCGCGTAACCTAAGTGCGTCATATCCCATGGGTTACGAGACGTCGAAGTTCGCCTGCTCACGCGACGAGCGGCAGGTGCCTTGTCTCATATCTGGACCTGTCCCGCTTCCGTAGGGTTTCGAGACAAGAGAACTTGTTATGCGGCTGTCCCGCGGCCTGGGGAAATGCGGAGGCATTCCTGTACCCGTGAATGTAGAAGACTTCGACACCCCTGTAGCGCGCCGTCGCTCACGAAATCGGTTTAGAACGCGAGTCTTCTTCGCAGCGCGCTGTTGAAATGAAGCGGAGGTTGGTCGTTAGGTCGCGCGGGAGGATCGCTGGGCGCATGAAAAGGGGCGTCTCGGGCGACCGCTTGGGCGGCGAGCAGTGCGAACGCTATGGTTTCCTGGCGGGCTCCCTAAGTTCGAGTTTCGTGGGCTAAGCCGCACTGGCCCTCCATCCTCACGGTCTAGTAAGAAAGGGGAGCCACAATCAGTAAGCCATCGTCCCCGGGTAAAGGACTAAGAAACTCGTTCTTCGTCTTCGTCGTACTGTTTTCAATCTTCATAGCTGGCCGAATTCTTACGATTGTCGATCGCGCCGACAAGCTAGATGAGTCGCAGAACGCGATTGCGTTCGTCTATTCCGTTGCGATTATCGCGGGACTCGCCCTCTTGATCTTTTTGGGGATGATCCTCTACGGCACGCGCCTTAATCGAAGAGTGCGCGAGCTCTCGGAAGTACAACCCAACAGTCTCGTGCTCAACGTCGACAAGAGGCATGGAACAGGCCTTTGGGAAGCGCTGCTGCAGCTCGGTGCGCCTAGATCGGAAAAGGCATCTATTCTCGCGATTGTCGCTAACGATCGCGGCTTAGAAGTCTATTCGGGACATCGACCATTGAAGCTGCTCGTGCAAATTCCGTGGCAAAACGTGACGTCAGTGGAAAAAGGAGAGTTCGCATTGGGTGTCCGGTCGATTCCGAGAATCGATATACAGGTAAGCACACCAGAAGGCGACCTCCAGCTTCCGATCGTGCCAAACCAATCAGGATGGGGGATCTTCAACTTTTCGAGCCGCGACCGGATCGTGGAATTGGTTCGACTGGTGGCTGAGTTGCGGAGCCGACAGACGCAACAGACGTAGCGAAAGCGACAGCTGCTCTGCATTGTCTTGGCCCTTGCCGGCTGCACGCGACTCCCGAACCTGGATGATGGCGCTGTGACCTACGATGCGAGTTCGGGCGCGGGGAACGCGGCTGCGCTATCGTGCGTCCTGCACTTCGATAATAGATGTGTTCGGCTCGAAACGGCACGATCCCTGTCTTCCCGGAAGACGAAATCTCTGGGGACGGAGAGTTCTGAGTCCTGAACGGGGTCACATACCACATGGGCGACACAATCGATGTTGGTGGCGGCGAAACGAGTCGGGACGTCTCGACCGCTGACGTCCCGGACCGTTGTGGCGACGGACCGCTTTGGGCGGTCGCCCCGAGCTAGTGAGACAATCAAGCATAATGGGCGCAGGCTTCACGTAGATGGGGGTGGCGCGCTCATCCACTCGATCGCATGTAGCCAGAACGAGAGCTGTCTCGTAACCTAACTGCCTCAAATCCCATGCTTTTCGAGTCATCGAACCGAGCAGCTCAATACCAAGGCGGAGCGGCGCTCGACCCCGTACTTTCGAACGCCGGGTCACTCAACGAGAGACCTACATGGCTCGCGTCGACCTGGTGGGTCACCTTCCCATCCGCGTCAGCCACTGCGGTATACCGACCCGCGAAGACCAGAATCGGCTGGTCGCCCGATTCGGTCAACCTGCCAACAACAGTTGTGTGGTCGCCCATTACTAGTACCCGATAAGAGATTTCTCCCTCGAACTCGGCGAGACTCTCCGTGCCAGACACAATGGTCACCCACCGTAAAGGAACCCGTCGTCATCCTGAATAGGCCCCGGGTCGACTACCCTGCCGGTCTGAACGATGAATGACACAAGGCTCCTATCGATTCGGCTGGTCAAAGCAAAGGGGTGCGACCCAGTATCTTGCAGACAGTGGGGACACGCTGCCGCTGAAAGAGTAGTTGCTAGCACTGGGACCAAAAGCACCGTCCATTGCCCCAGTCTTCAACTCCTAAGACGGTTCACAACCAACGGGTTACGAGAGGTCGTCAGATCGCAAAAACGGCTCACGGTTGACGCCCATCCGTCTGATCAGGGTATGGCCGTGCTCGGTCCGTTGAGTCGCTGGCTACCCAGTTGACGCTCGGACGACTACTGACCAGTCATCTGGGGCTGGTTCGGGTTCCTCACCGAGAGCCAGCCTGGCCGCCAGCGTCCCTTGGGCTCTCAGGTTTTGGGCAACCGAGCTCAGCTGGTGGAGAGCGGCCGCTCGTGAATCGTCCCATCCGCTTACAGAGAGAGTCTCGGGGACAGCGAGCTGTGCGCTTGTCGCAGCGCCCAGGACGCCGAGTGCCAGGTCATCGCTCATCGCCGCGATTGCATCGACAGGGTGCTCTAGGGCGAACATTCGCTCGGCGAGGGAGCGGGCTTCGCCCTCGTTGTTGGTTGCCGCGGCGCCTACAATCACGTCGTTCCAGTCAAGCCCCAGCGCCTCAATTGCATCCCTGTACCCGAGGAGGCGCTGCCTGGTCACGGGGAACCGCACGGCGTCGGGGTCGATGCCCGCAGCGAGCACTGTCTTTCGCGAGGAATCCAGGGGAAAGCTGAGGATTGCGGGGCGGTGGGCACCGGCGAAGGTCTTCATGCCCATTGCAAAGGCGGCCGCTCGGTTGTCGATGCTCACGAGCTTGAAGCCCGCGCGGGCAGGCCCACCATGGATGACCGCAGGTCGACCGCTTCCTGAAACTGCGTCGAGCACGGGGTCGTCGTCGGTCGTTGTCCAGATTATGAATGCATCAACGGCGGCCTCGCTGACTCGGAGACTGTCTTCGGCGCCTCCGGCAGTGGGCACGATCAGCATTCCGTATCCTCGATCCGCACAGACCTCTGCGATGCCGGCCAGGAATGTGACGGCCTGAGGGTTGTCGAACGCGTAGGTGAGGTGCTCGCCCAGGATGACTCCAAGTGTGCGGGTACTGCCGTAGCGCAGGGACCGTGCCGCAGGATCAGGGCCCGCGTAACCCAACTCGGCGGCAGCCTGCAGCACCTTGTCCCGGCTCTCGGCCGAGACTCTGTCGGCGCGGTTGTACGTGTAGGAAACCGTCATCACCGACACTCCGGCTCGCGCGGCAACCTGGCTCATTGTGGGGCGACGCTGCGGGAGTGATTGCATAACCCCATTGTAACTGTGTAACGTCACACATATGCCTTCCGAAACGTTACCCGTGCGCAAACTTGTGTTCTCCGCGTATCTCGCTGCCGCTTCCTTCGGCTCTTTCTGGGGTGCGTGGGGAGCGAGCGTCCCTCGCCTTCGGATGCAAGCGGATGTCGACGACGGCCAATTGGGCCTCGCTCTTCTTTTCATTGGTGCCGGGGCCCTGCCTGCCATGTTGGTCACCGGGCGGGCGTTGGACAAGTGGGGGCTCCGCTTCGCGGTGGCGGCGATCGTCGCCCTCGGTTTGGCCGGGTTCGGTGTGTCGCTGACCGCACACGGGTTCGTTGCCCTCTGTGTTGGGCTCGCCGTGGTTGGCTTGGCTAGTGGGGCCACCGATGTCGCCATGAACTCGATCGCCGGCCGTGCAGAGCAAGCATCGGGGAGCGCAATCATCATCCGTTCCGGAGGTGTGTTCTCGAGCTTCGTCGTTCTGGCAAGTATCGCGACAGGACTCTCCTCTTGGATCGGCGCACCAGTATTCACCCCCTTCCTGGTCGTGGCTGTCTTGTCACTTGTAGCCAGCGCGAGCGTTCTGCGCTCTCTCTCAATTCAAGGCGCCGCTAACCCGACTCGCAAAGCCGCGTGGGCGCCTGGACCTAATTCCGGCCGCGGCCTACGCCTGCGCAACACGCCGCTCTTGCTTGTCGGCGTGTTGGGCGCGCTCGCGTTCGCGAGTGAGAACGCCCACCAGAGCTGGGGTGCGGTCTTCCTCGAGAACCAACTCAGCGCCGGCCCCGGGTTCAGCGCCGTCGGGCCAGCCGTCTTCGCCGGTGTCGTCGCCGTCACTCGGTTTGCCCTGGGGCGCATCCAACAGGGCAACGAGAGACCCATAGTGATTTTGGGATCCCTTGCAGCGGCCACCGGTGCGCTGATCCTCGCTGCGTCCCCGACCGTTCCGATCGCCATCCTCGGGCTGATCGTGGCCGCGGCCGGCACAGCGGCACTGTACCCAACGATGCTCAGCCTCGTGTCCCGGGGGGTGGATGAGGCGTATCGCGGCAGAGCCACCGCCATTGTGACCACGGTTTCCTACATCGGATTTCTCCTCGGACCGGTCTACGTCGGCGTTTGGTCACAAGCGACGGGTTTGCGCGGCGCTATGGTCGCAGTCGCCGCACTCGGCGTCGTCCTGTCAGCCCTGTCCTTACCCCTGCTCCACCTGTCCGGGTACGCCCGTCGGAAGAAACTCAGAGTGCGGCTCAGGAACTAGGCCAGAGGGGCGGGCTCGCAGTGAAGCCTCCCGCAGTGGCGACGCGTCGAAACGCGTGGCCGTCTCCGCTATCCCTCGCTCGGTGCATTCCACGCTAACTAGGAGTTCCCCCGCTGCGGCGTCGGCCAGATCCAAAAGTCCTGTTTTCACGAATGCATGAAGCATCTGGACTTTAACGGTAAGTGTCTCGAAACCTACTCGTCGCTTAACCCATGTGTTACGCGACACGTAGGGCCCCGTGGACTTCGGTCTCATGAAGGTCGGGTTCTGCCGAGCGACATATGAGTGCCCGTCTACATGTTGCGTACGCGGAACCGGGCCCACGAATCGGGTGCGAAGCCGGGCCGGCCTGGTACGTCCTGATGATCCAGCGTCCATCCCTCATCTAACTCGGAAGCGATAGCCCGCCAGAATGCGGCGGCAGGAAAGTTCACGTCCTGAAACGCGACGGCCCATCGCCCGGGATACTGACTGACAATTGCCCGCACGGCAGTTCGCCCGTGACCAGCTCTGCGCGCGCCGTGGACGAGGAAGAAGCTGCTCAGAGTCCTTTCCGTGGATTCGGTGCCGCGCACGATAGCCAGGCCGATAGGCGCGCCACCCAGCCTGAGGACGAAGCCGGCCCATTCCGGATTGCTGAGGGCGGCATCGAGCCGCTCTTGTCGAAAGCGGCCGTCATTGTTCGGGAGCACTCCGGAGTGGGCGGACATTTCGTGCCGGAACATGGTCCAAAGTCGTTCGAGAGTGGGCCGATCGCCCTCGTGCGCCAGAGACACGGTGGCAGGGCCTGGCTGAGAAGTGGTCATACTAAAAAACCTCCACCTGGCGGGGCGGAGGATTCGGTACTGGGTAATTCTATCGCGCTTCGACTAAGTGCCTGTGCGGCCTCACGTTGGGTCTCACCCGCAGGAGCGTCTCGTAACCTGAGTGCTTCAAAACCCATGAGTACTGAGACGGCCGGCACCCCCCCTCTGGCGACTGCAACGTCGGGGCTGCGGCCCGAAACACTGCCGACCCACTGTGCTGATAGCCTCGCCCCACCTGACGGATGGAGAGCACCTAATGCAAACGAGCACTTTTCTCCTTTTCATGGCAGCCTGCCTACCCTTAGTCCTGGCGCCTGGCCCCTCTGTCGCGTTCATCCTGACCACCACGCTGAGCTCGGGGCGTCGAGCGGGACTGAGCGGAGTCGCGGGTGTCGAGCTGGGATACGTCGCGCACGTCTTGGCAGCGGTCATCGGCATCTCCGCGGTTATCGCCGCCAGCGCGACGGCTTTCACCGTTGTCAAGGTCGTGGGGGCGGCCTATTTGATCTGGTTGGGCATTCAAGCATGGCGCTCTCGCAATAACACGTTGCTCGCGGACCTCGCGGCCGCCGGTGGAAGGGTTCAACCTGCGAAGGCCTTCCAACGCGGCCTGCTCGTCGGGGTGCTCAATCCCAAAACAGCTGTGTTCTTCCTTTCGTTATTGCCACCGTTCGTGCAGGAAGGTGCCGGCCCAGCCTGGGTGCAGATGAGCGTCCTCGGATTAATCTTCATCGCAATGGCATCGCTCCCAGACCTGATCTGGGCTCTAACCGGCAGCGGAGTCCGACGTCTCCTACCTGGCATCAAAATGAAGACCATGGAGCGCTTTTCTGGAACTGTCTTATTCGGGCTAGCGGCATATTCGCTCACTGCGCGCCGCGCCTAAAGCCACGAGCCGGCCGCTTCTCCTGGGCCTCGACCAAACCGCGGCCCCGGCGAGCTGTGCAAACGAGTATCAAGATTCGTGCAGCCGTGCACGGAAAACGACACTGGTCGAAGCGATCCAACATGGTGTGTGTCTCGTAACCTAGCTGCCTCATATCCCATTGGTTACGAGACTAGGCATCGCCTGTTCTGCCACCCGGGGGCCTGGATAGTGGCGCGACCTGACTTGTGCCGCACCGGGAGAATTTTTGGGGATCAATCAGGTGTTCGTGCTGCCATGATGAGGTCATGGAGAAGCAGCTCTGGAACAGACGCACAGCCTTTTTTCTGATCGCGACCGCCTCATTCGCACTATTGTCCGGCTGTAGCGCCCAGGCGAGCGCCAACGTGACGGCGTTCGATCGACCCCAGGCCGAGACGGACAAGCTCCCTTCCGGCCCTGCAGCCACGATCCCGGGCTCCTCTCGCCTTTTGTTTGAACAGGAGAGCGCTCGGTACTTCGCTTCCGAATCACCTGTGGATGGAGAAGTCTGTTTGACCATCCACGTCTCTGATGAAGCTTGGGTGCAAAGTTGTTCCACCTCGCTACCAATTACCCTTTTTGTGGATGGCGGCCGTGAAGCTCAGTTGAATGCCGAGTCAGACTTTCCGTCGTCAGACGAGTGGGACCAGGTAGCAGACAACCTCGCACTGAAGAAGTAGGGCTCCACAGTCGCCCCTTGCCGACCAGAAGGAGGTCGAGACACGTCTCGAATACGCAGGGGCGGATGACTTGGCGGAAGTCGGATGGATGCCTGGCAGACCGGCTATTCGCAGCGGGGAACTGGGCGCCAAGCAGCTCACCCAAAGCATCCATCTACATGCGACGTGGCGCGTAACTTCAATGTGTTGAAACCTATGGGATATGCGGCACCAGAAACCGTCTGAATCGTCGCTGATTGGCTCGGCAGCCAGAATCGTTCGTCCTCGGGTTGCTTATGTCGCGCAGTACGATTCCCCCGTGAAGAGAACACTCGTTGGCATACGAACCTCCGCAGCATCGCTCTTCATTGCGTGGCTGATACACGATGTGGAGGAAGCGTTCACGTTCCCGGCTACATCAAGGATCATCGCCGCGCGGTTGGGATCCTCCCGCATTCTGGTAACTCCGGCCCAGTCCGCNCCGTTGTTCTCAAGCGATACACCGCCGGACTGGTTACCGCACCATTCGTAATGCTGCCCGGGGCCCGGATCTCCCGCGCCTCCCTCAGGCGCAGTGCCACGCCTCTCACCGCGGGCGACACCGCGCGAGGAGCTGCCCTGATGTTGAGCGCAGCTCTTGCATCTCATTTCGTCGCCAGACTTGCATGCCCCGGGTCCCGAACTTCATCGTGACTGTCACGGGACCACCACCCAACAGCGTTTGTCTCGTAACCTGAGCGCCTCGCAACCCATCGGATACGAGACGGTGGGAGCATTCCTGGAGCCGCGGCGGTTGAAGGTTCGACGCCCTAGAGCTTCGCAACGACCTATGCGAGTCCACACTCTTCAGGGAACCGCCGCTCACTCCGCGATTGACGGCCAGTCGGCTCGTGGACGTAGCTCTATTGGCATCGGGAATGGCAGCTCGAATTCGCGATCCTGTACGTCAGTGGCGCCCCAATCATCGCGCGTGACCCGGATCCCCTCAGGGGAGAGTTCGGCGATGCGGACCTGCAGCCATCGCCCATCAGGAAGTCGAAGTTCGAAGGGATCGGCGAGAAACCCCAATCCAATTTCGTCAAGCGTTTCTTCGGCGGTGAGCCAGTCCACAACATCAGAGCGTTCTCGGCCCAATAGATCGACGACAACAAATCCCTCGCCGTCGGGTGCCATCCATCCGATCAGTTCGCCGTCGCCGCCACGTCGATGTTCAATCCACTGCACAGGGTCCATCATGCCCATGAAGGTAGCAGGCCGCTGACAGCCGTCTCGTAACCTAAGTGCATCGAAACCCATGGGTTTCGAGACGTGACCGACGCTCCTCGAGACACGACGAGCGGCGGGCGACTTGTCTCGCATCCTGACCCTACGGTGTTGGAGACGGATCGTGCTTCAGCCCCCTTCTGGGGGCGCTGTGGGACTGCTCATAGCGATGATCACCCGGTGCGCATCCGTGGTTGCCGGAATCAACGCGGCCGTGGGTTCAGGGGCTGGCTGGGGGACCGCGCACAGAAGCTGAGGCACGCACGTCTCATCCCGCGTGAGAAAAATAGCCCTTGTTGCGTCGTCCGGTTGAAACCGCCCAGCGGATATTTGGCGCTTTGAAAGCCTTGTGGGTGCGTGGGTGCGTGGTTGCGCTCCGGTGCTAGGGCCGAGCAGAGGTCAGCTGCGGAGCTCGCTGAGAGGGTTCTCGCTGCGTAAAATCTCTTCCAGCCCGGTCGCTAGTAGCCCTGCATTCGGGTCGAGTCTGCGCATCGTAAGGCCGATGTTCTTGAGCTTGAACCGAAGCCGTACGCTTTCGATGTAGACCCAGATTCCACAAGAGAGAATGATCACCGCCTCGACGGCGAAGGCGATCTTCAGGAGGCCTTGTACCGTCTGGAGCCCCTGAAAAGCAGAGAGCAATCCGGGGCCCGCAAGAATATCGACGGCCATATCAGTGATGTAGACGCCCGCCGACATCACAAGGACTGCGGTGATCGGGAGTAACAGACTCAGGGTGAGTCGTGACTTGCGGAGGGTCCATAGGCGGACCGCTTGCCCCCGCAGTGCCCTGATTTCCTTGTCTATTTCGGCCTGGCTTGCCTGCTTCTTCATGGGTCCTCCTCTCGGCGTGAGACTAATATCACGTAGTTGCGGCGCGATCAGTTAGAGGACCCCAACCTGTTGTCGGGGCCGGCTCCGGCGGCTACTTGGTAGACACAGGCATGCCGATACGAGCTGACGAGCTCTTCGAGGAGGCTGTTGGCCACCTCGGCGGGTCGTGGGGCCGGCAGGGTCGGTCGGTACTCGGCCGCGGAGGCGCCTCGTGCCGGGACACGTCGCGTCAATCAGGACGCCGCGTGGGCCTGTATTGCACGGCGACTGCCCCCGACCGGAACTCATGGCGGTCCACGAGTTCGAGCTGGATGTGCTCATGCAGGCCGGCGAGCAGCGTCGGTCCGTGTCCGGCAATGACTGGCTGCACAAGGAACTCGCACTCGTCGATCAGTCCCAGATTTGCCAGCGCCAGGGGGAGAGTGACGCCACCGACCCACAGGCCCTCGCCTGACTCCTGCTTGAGCCGCTGAACCGCTTGCCCCAAGTCGCCTTGGATCAGCTCGGCATTCCAATCGACCCCGCTGATCGTGCTCGACACGACGTACTTCTGCGCCCGGTCGATGGTCTTGGCAAACGGCTTCTGCCACTCATCCACCCAGTCAGGCCACGTGCCCGTGGCCGGCTTCCGCCACGCCGACGCCATCATCTCGTAGGTCACCCGGCCGAAGAGCAGGGCATCGGCGCGCTCCAGCTGAGCAGTCCAGTAGCGCATCGACTCCTCGTCCGGGGGAGTCCTGCCTCGTGGTGGCAGCAGCCGTCGAGCGTGACGTTGATCGAAATCGCGCCCAGTATATTGCGCCGCCCGTGATGCGAACCAGACCGCCGACCGAGCGCACGACTAATCACCATCACCGTCCGGTGCGCGATCACTCGCGGCGGCCTCCGGGGGAGAGGTTGAGAGGGCTTGTGAGAGCGCTCAAGTCGGCTGACGGGGTCATCATTTACTCATATAATTCATCTCTATTTGACCCAAAACGATGACCTACAATTGGAAACAGCGAATCGCCTGGTTACCTGTAAACACAAGGGAATCCGAGGGTTTTCGGAGACATTCGGCAACGACCAAATTAAGGCCAGAACTTCAGCCGGGCGCCGGTTCAAGTCCGATCGCAGCTGATGCCACGTCGGCTGGTTCCGTGGCCTTCGCAAACCGGTGGCTCGTGAGATTCGCTCGATACAACTCGCGCATTCTGTCCGCCCGAGGGACGAGCGCAACTCGCTGTGTCGGACGAACCTGAGCTTGCGCCCGCTGGACGATGCCGCCAGTGAGACAAGTTATCGAGACGGTGGCTACTCCTGGGGTGATTCGAGGGGCACCAAAGTGCTTTCGATTTCTACGTGGCCGTCAGGATTCCCACCGTCCCATGCAACCCGATAGACGAGGAAACCCTTCTCTTCCCACCGTTTGAGAATCGTGCCGGCCGCTCCGAGTGGGCCATGGTAGTCGAGGCAATCTACGCGGTCACCCTCGCTGAACTTGAACATCCTGGCCATTCAAACTTCCCTTTCTTGGGGGCTGTTCTCGATATCTGCGGTGACCTATGCCCATGCACGCTGATCGGATCGCGGGCAACCCAACGACCGGTGGATCGGAGCGATTAATCCGCTACCGCTGATTCTGCAGGGTCACTGGCGTAAGACCAAAGAAGCATGCACATGAGAAACGCCATCAAGCCGGTGAAGCTCAAGGCGATGCACGGGAAGAGAATTGAGCTTGAAACGTTGCTGGACCGGTCAACTACGACTGGCACCGCTCCGCAGATGAAGGCGCTCAGGCTTAGTAGCGGAGCCGCAGGGCCGAAGCGGAGAAAGTGCCATCTTCCTGCGAATCGCTGTAGTCCTGCATTCTTGCGTTGGGCATTCACTATCTGTGCGATCACCCACCACGTCAGCATGACCGGGACGATCAGGAGTGCAACTCCGCTTATGAGAGTGAACACGATGTCCACACTCAGAAGTCTTATGATTTCTCTCATCGACACTCCAAGGCCGGTTAGCTCCTGTTGGTTCCATGATCCCGCTATAGCGGTGGTGACGGGAAATCCTCGTCAAGGCGACGTATCGGCAGCTTAGACGGTTGCCGACCAGGATGTAGACAGCGGTGAAGGCCGCCCCTCGGTGGCTTCAGCGCCTCGATCGGAGGTCCAAAAAGCGGTTCAAATGGCCATCATTTACCCATCACTTTCAAATCCAGGGGCCCCAATCTGACCGAGTACAATCGTAGGTAGCGAACCGCCCGGTTCCCTGTAAACACAAGGGAATCCGAGGGTTTCCGGACAATTTCGGCTCCAACCGAATTAAGGCTGTAGCCTTCAGGGGGTCGCTGGTTCAAAAGAAGCAAGTGCATGGCTCGGGTGCTCAGCGACTAGGTCCGGCTCAGCGCTTCCTCATCGGCTGCAACATTCTTCTGCACGGCGAACTGGGTCCGGTGCAATTCCTCGTACCGCCCACCCATAGCCAGCAGTTCCTCGTGGGTACCGCGCTCCACGATCGAGCCGTCCTCAACCACGAGGATCAGGTCCGCGCTGCGGATGGTGGAGAGGCGGTGTGCGATCACCATCGCCGTCCGTCCCTCGAGCGCCTCGCTGAGCGCCGCCTGCACGGCGGCCTCAGACGTCGAGTCCAGCGCCGCTGTCGCCTCGTCGAGGATGACGACGCGCGGCTGGGCGAGCAGGAGCCTCGCGATGGTCATCCGCTGGCGCTCACCTCCGGACAGCCGGTAGCCCCGCTCTCCGACCATGGTGTCCAGCTGGTCCGGCAGGGACCGGATGAGCGGCTCGAGCCGCGCACGGCGGACGGCGTCCCACACCTCGTCGTCGGACGCCTCCGGCCTCGCGAGGCGCAGGTTGGAGAGGATGGTCTCGTGGAACAGGTGGCCGTCCTGCGTCACCATGCCCAGGCTGTGCCGCATGGAGGCGAAAGTGACATCGCGGACATCTGTCCCCGCGAGGCGCACGGCGCCGCTGTCGACGTCATACAGGCGCGAGAGGAGCTGCGCAATTGTGGACTTGCCGGCACCAGACGTACCAACGAGGGCAACGGTCTGCCCCGGCTCGATCCTGAAGGACACGCCGTGCAGCACCTCCTCGCCGCCGCGGGTGTCCAGCGTGGCAACCTCCTCGAGAGAGGCGAGGGACACCTTGTCCGCGGACGGGTAGGCGAAGCGGACGTTGTCGAACTCGACGGACACCTGGCCTTCGGGGACGGCGACGGCGTCGGGCTTCTCCTTGATGAGTGGGTCGAGGTCCAGCACCTCGAAGACGCGCTCGAAGCTGACCACCGCGCTCATGATCTCCACCCGTGCGTTTGCGAGGCTGGTGAGCGGCGCGTAGAGGCGGGTGAGGAGGAGCGCCAGGGTGACCACGTCACCGGTATTCAGCTGGCCGGCGAGTGCGAGGGAGCCGCCGAGCCCATACACGAGCGCGAGGGCGAGAGCGGAGACGAGCATCAGTGCGGTGAAGAAGACGAACTGCAGCATCGCGGTCCGGACCCCGATGTCGCGGACACGGGCGGCGCGGACGCGAAACTCCTCGGCCTCCTCGTCGGGCCGGCCGAACAGCTTGACGAGGGTGGCACCGGGCGCGGAGAAGCGCTCGGTCATCTGCGTACTCATGGCGGAATTGTGATCGGCGGCCTCGCGGCGCAGCGCGGCGAGGCGGCTGCCCATGCGGCGCGCGGGTACCAGGAAGATGGGGAGCATGATCACGGCGAGAACCGTCACGAGCCAGGACGTGCTGAGCATGACGATCAGGGTGAGGATCAGCGCCACGAGGTTCGTGACCACGCCGGACAGTGTGCCGCTGAAGGCCTGCTGAGCGCCGATCACATCGTTGTTGAGGCGGCTCACGAGGGCGCCCGTCCGCGTGCGGGTGAAGAACGCGATCGGCATCTTCTGCACGTGGTTGAAGACGGCGGTGCGGAGGTCGAGGATCACGCCTTCGCCGATCCGCGCCGAGTACCAGCGCGTCACGAGGGACACGGCGGCGTCGGCCACGGCCACGAGGGCGATGACGACGGCGAGCCAAACGATCGTGCTGACCGCACCCTGGGCGACGATGACGTCGACCACCTGGCCGGCGAGTACCGGCGTCGCGACCGCGAGGAAAGCTCCCACGGTGGAGAGGGTGATGAAGATCAGCAGCTTGGACCGGTAGGGCACCGCGAACGTCAAGATCCGCCGAACGGACTCACGGGAGAAGCCGTGCTTGCCGTCCCTGGCGGTAGAAATCTTGTACAGCGAGCTCCAGGCCGCGCCTTCCATGCTCATTGAGGTTCCTTCCGTGGGCAACAGTCCAGCTTAGATGGCGGCTTGCCCGAGCTCTGCGTGTTGGTGGGCGATGCCATCGCTGCGGGTGATGACCAGCCGGCGGGTGAAGAACCAGCGCCTCGACCCAAGCCGGTCAACGTCACGATGCCGAAATTTTGTGAGCTAGGCTACAAAACAGCTTGATGTTAGCGCTCACTTTGGGTCTGAGAGCCCACCTGTGTTGCATCCAAGTCCCATAGCCGGGAAGGCATGCGTCAGAGCGGACAGCTGCGATAGAGAATAACTCAGCACATCGAAATGTGCCGCGCTCCATGTCATCGCCGAGGACGCGCTCATTCGCACGACGGCATTGGCCCGAGACGACCGTCCCGGCCAGCCATCCTTCCTAGTGATCACCAGGGGCTGAAACCAGTTCCTCACTCGGAGTGAATCATGGACAATGAAAAAAAGATCGACAGCAAATTCATATACTTCTTCGGATCGTTCGGAGGCATCCTTTTCGGCTACGACATCGGAGTCATGACTGGAGCTCTGCCGTTCCTGCAAAGTGACTGGGGCCTTGACGATGCCGCCATCATCGGTTGGGTAACCTCTGGCGTAATGTTCGGCGCCATCTTTGGTGGCGCTCTGGCCGGACAGCTTTCCGATCGATTCGGACGGCGCAAGATGATTCTCGCCGCAGCGGTTGTCTTCATGCTCGGATCCATTCTCTGCGGCCTAGCGCCGCCGGATGGCGTCACCTATCTGGTCATCGCCAGAATTTTCTTGGGCCTGGCGGTCGGCGCGGCCTCCGCATCGGTTCCCGCGTACATGTCCGAGCTTGCACCCGCGCGGCTGCGTGGACGCTTGTCCGGCCTGAATCAGACAATGATCGTCTCCGGCATGCTGATCTCATACATCTTGGATTTCTCCCTGAAGGATCTGCCCGAAGCGTGGGCGTGGCGAGTGATGCTGGCGACGGCCGCGGTGCCGGCTGTGATTCTGTACTTGGGCGTGTTGCGGTTGCCCGAATCGCCGCGGTTTCTGGTGAAAGTCGGCAAGGAAGACGAGGCAGCCACGGTGCTTCGCTACATTCGCCGCCCCGACGAGGTCGATGCCGAGCTCAGATCGATCAAGGAAACGGCTCAAGTCGAGAAGAGGACGGCAGGCAACACCTCACTGGCAACGTTGTTCGACAGCAAGTACCGGTATCTCGTCATTGCGGGGGTCGGTGTCGCCGCGTTCCAGCAGCTCCAAGGTGCCAACGCGATCTTCTATTACATCCCTTTGATCGTGGAAAAAGCCACCGGCAATTCGGCAAGTTCGGCGCTGCTGTGGCCCATCATCCAGGGCGTGATCCTCGTGCTCGGCTCCTTGCTGTTCCTGGTGATCGCGGACAAGTTCAACCGACGCCTGTTGCTGACCGTGGGCGGCACGATCATGGGTGTGTCCTTCCTTCTGCCCGCGATACTCAATACGGTGATGGAGGACGCGAACCCGATGATGATCGTGGTGTTCTTGAGCATCTACGTGGCCGCCTATTCGTTCACGTGGGCCCCACTCACCTGGGTGATCGTTGGAGAGATCTTCCCAATGGCGATTCGCGGCAGGGCCTCTGGTATCGCATCGTCCTTCAATTGGATCGGATCGTTCGCTGTCGGTCTCTTGTTCCCGATCATGACCGCATTGATGAGCCAGGACGCGGTGTTCGCGATCTTCGGTGCCATCTGCATTCTTGGTGTCATCTTCATCCGGACTCGTGTTCCCGAAACTCGTGGCCGCACGCTGGAGGACATCGAAACCAAAAGTATTCCGACCCAGAATGTCTTCGCTTCTCAGGAGAGGAGCCGGTGAATCAGGTGACTCAGGTCAGCCACGATTCGCGGTCGGCGGAGCCCGCGAGAGTGCGGTCACGCACGGCGCGGACCTTCATACTGCATCCGCGTTCGCTCGCGCCGGATCGTTGCGGATCGGGGCGCGATCGAACATCTGCCACTCGTATTCGAAGAGGTAGTTGTGACTGTTGCCGCCCAGGTTCCATCGCTCGTTCGAGAACGACACCTTGATGAAGGATCGGTTGTCTCCCGGAGCTGGGATCGCAGGCGCCGTGTGGATGACGGACGAGTCCAGGCGCATGAGCACCCGGTCGCCGTAGGTCACCAGACGGATGTCGTCGTTGCTGCGGACCTGCTCCTCGAACTGTTCGGTCGAGCGGACGTGGTCGTCGCTGATCTGCTCGAATGGCCCCTCGGCGAACACGGTTGGGAAACGGTCAGTCCAGACGTAGTTGATGTCGGATTTGCCGAACGCGTCGGAGTGCCAGCCGGGTCGGTTCAGCGGGTTGCCCGGGGTGGCCCACCCGCGGCGCGCGGTGAGATAGATGTAGTCCCACCGATTGTTCCGCTCCTCCTCGATCGCGATCGCGCGTGCGATCATCTCCGATGCGAACCCTAGCTGTACTGCCCAGGCAGGTTAGTTAACCGCGTGATCGGTGGCTTGCCTCCGATGGCGGTGTGGTGCCTGTGGTGATTGTATTCGTGGAGCCAT
>NZ_SOGI01000065.1:0-31692 GCF_004403385.1 Cryobacterium sp. TMT4-31 | reverse complement strand
GACGCAGCCACCCCGCGAGAAGCCCTGCATCAGCTACTCTCAGACCAAGAAAACAGCGGTGTTGCATCGACCAGTTGAATCCACCCCCGGCGTACCGGGCGCAGGTGTCCGCACGGGCGACAGTTAGTCGCGGATGCGGCCGGGGTGCCGGGTCAGTAGTGCACCTTGTGCATCGCGCGTGCGGCATCCGTGATGGACCCGGTCAACGACGGGTAGACGGTGAACGCCTCGGCGACCTCGTCGACGGTGAGGCCGTGCTCGACCGCGAGGGTGAGCGGGAAGATCAGTTCGCTGGCCTTGGGGCCCACGATGACGCCGCCGATGACGGTGCCGGTGCCGCGGGAGGCGATCAGCTTGACGAAGCCGTCCTTGATGCCCATCATCTTGGCGCGCGGGTTCGACTCGAGCGGCATCTTGTACACCTCGCCGCGGCGCACACCCTCCTCGATCTCCTTCTGGGTCCAGCCGACTGTCGCGATCTCCGGCTGCGTGAAGATGTTGGCCGCCACATTGCGGATCTCGATCGGGTTCACCGCGTCGCCCATGGCGTGGTAAACCGCAGTGCGGCCCATCATGGATGCGACGGACGCCAACGGCATCTCCGTGGTGCAGTCGCCCGCGGCGTAGATGTTGGGGATCGAGGTGCGCGCCACCCGATTCACCCGGATGTGGCCGGACTCGTCCAGCTGAACGCCGGCCTCGGCCAGGCCCAGGCCCAGGGTGTTCGGCACGGCGCCGACGGCGATCAGGCAGTGGCTGCCCTCGACGGTGCGGCCGTCGGTGAGGGTCACCAGCACGCCGGTGTCGGTGCGTTCGGCGGTGGCGGCGCGGGACTTGTTCAGCACCACCATGCCGTTGCGCTTGAACACGTTCTCAATCACGGCGGCGGCGTCGACGTCTTCGCCGGGCAGCACCTGGTCGCGGCTGGAGACGAGGGTGACCTCGGCGCCCAGGGCCCGGTAGGCGGAGGCGAACTCCGCGCCGGTGACGCCGGAGCCGACGACGATGAGGTGTTTGGGCACCGACTTGAGGTTGTACAGCTGGGTCCAGGTGAGAATCCGCTCGCCGTCGGGCATCATCGTGGGCATCGTGCGGGGGCTCGCGCCCACCGACAGCACGATGGTGTCGGCCTCGATCCGGTCGAAATCGGTGCCTGAGCCGTCGTCTCCGGTGGACACGATGACCGCGTCGCGGCCGTCCAGCCGGCCGTGGCCGCTCTGCAGCTTGACGCCGGCCTTGACCAGGGTCTCCCGCATGTCCTCGGACTGCTCCCTGGCCAGCGCGAGCAGGCGCTTGTTCACCGCGGCGAGGTTGATCGCGACCTCGGGGTGCAGCGGCTTGCCCTTGGCGTCGCGCACGAAGAACTGCACGCCCAGGTCGTTGGCCTCACGGATCGAGTTCGACGCTTCCGCGGTGGCGATCAGCGACTTCGACGGAACGACGTCGGTGAGCACCGCGGCACCGCCGACGCCGACCCGTTCGATCAGGGTCACCTCTGCGCCCTGCTGCGCGCCGGCGAGTGCCGCTTCGTATCCGCCGGGGCCGCCACCGATGATAATGATGCGTTGTTTTCGTTCGAACTCGTAAGGCATTCACTTATTCTGTCCTGCACCGCGCGACCCACCAAACCACGGCTGCCCCGTAGGCAATTAGAGTAGGAGGATGCTCACGACCGAGATCAATCCTCTTGACGCGCCGGAAACCAACCCGTTCGACGTGGCCGCCACCGCCGCCCAAGAAATCGCCGACGCCACCGGTGTCGCCCATCACGACATCGCCCTGACGCTGGGAAGCGGGTGGGGCAAGGCCGCCGACCTGATCGGCGAGACCACCCACACGATCCCCGCGCAGGAAATCACCGGTTTCAGCGCGCCGGCGCTGGCCGGCCACGCGGGCATGTTGCGCTCGGTGCTGCTTTCGAGCGGCAAGCGTGCCCTGGTGATCGGCGCCCGCACCCACTACTACGAGGGCCACGGCGTGCGCCGGGTCGTGCACAGCGTGCGCACCGCCGCCGCGACCGGGGCGACGACCATGATCCTCACCAACGGGGCCGGCGGCATCCGCGAGACGTGGAAGCCGGGCACCCCGGTGCTGATCAGCGACCACATCAACCTCACCGCCGACTCGCCGCTCGAGGGCGCCACCTTCATCGACCTCACCGACCTGTACTCCCAGCGGCTGCGTGACCTCGCCCGAGGCATCGACCCCACCCTGGACGAAGGCGTCTACTGCCAGTTCCGCGGGCCGCACTACGAGACTCCCGCCGAGGTGCAGATGGCCAAGGCCATCGGTGGCCACATCGTGGGCATGTCCACCGCGCTGGAGGCCATCGCCGCCCGCCAGGCCGGCATGGAGGTACTCGGCATGTCGCTGATCACCAACCTCGCCGCCGGCATTCAAAAGACCCCGCTCAGTCACGGCGAGGTGCTCGAGGCCGGCCAGGCCGCCGAAGCCACCATCAGCGCCCTCCTCGCCAGCATCGTGGCCGCACTGTGAGCCACGGCGACGAGACTCCGACCCAGCCCGGCACCCCCGCCGAGCCGCTCCTCCCACGCGGCGCGCACGCCGGCGACGACGAACGCGAACCGCAGACCGCCGTGCTGAACACCGTCGACGGACCGGACGAGACGGCCGGAGAGGTGCCCGCCGCCACGGCAGTGCTGGACACCACGGCCACCGACCCGGTCAACCTGCTGCTGGTCACCGCGACCGACTGGCTCGCCCAGGACCCGGACCCGGAGACCCGCGCCGAGCTGCGCGTGCTGATCCAGCAGGCCCAGGATCGCGACCCGGCCGCCGTTGCCGACCTGCACTCCCGCTTCGACGAGCGCCTCGCGTTCGGCACCGCGGGCCTCCGCGGCGAGATCGCCGCCGGCTCCAACCGGATGAACCGGGTTCTGGTGAGCCAGGCCGCCGCCGGACTCGCCGCCTATCTCCTCGCCGCCGCGGCGAGCAGCCGGCCCGGCAGCATCCCGTCCGTGGTCATCGGCTACGACGGCCGCCGCAACTCGCACGTCTTCGCCACCGACACCGCCGCGATCATGGCCGGCGCCGGCGTGCGCGCCGTGCTGTTGCCCCGCCTGCTCCCCACCCCGGTGCTCGCTTTCGCGGTGCGCCACCTCGGCGCCAGCGCCGGTGTGATGGTCACCGCTTCGCACAACCCGCCCAACGACAACGGCTACAAGGTCTACCTGGGCGACTCCGATGAGGGCTCGCAGATCGTCTCCCCCGACGACGTCGCCATCGCCGCCCAGATCCAGCACGTCGCCGACACCCAGCTCGTCACCGAGCTGCCGCGGGCCGGGTACGAGACCGCTCCGGAGTCCGTCGTGCAGGCCTACGTGGATGCGACCGCCGCCATCGGCGCGTCGCCGCGCGCGCAGGTGAGCGTTGTGTACACGGCCCTGCACGGTGTGGGGTGGGACACCACCCGCCGCGTGCTCGACGCCGCCGGGTTCGCCCTGCCGACCCTCGTGGACGCGCAGATCGCCCCCGACTCGGCGTTCCCCACCGTCGCGTTCCCCAACCCTGAGGAACCCGGCGCGATGGACCTCGCCTACGAGACCGCGCGTGAGGTCGACGCCGAACTGATCATCGCCAACGACCCGGATGCCGACAGGCTCGCCATCGCCATCCCGGACGCCGATGCGCCGGAGGGCTACCGTCGCCTGAGCGGCAACGAGGTCGGTGCCATCCTGGGCTGGCGGGCCGCCGAGCTGGCCGCCAACGCGCCGGGCGACGGCGGTGCCGACGGCACCCTGGCCTGCTCGATTGTGTCGACGCCGGCGCTCAAGGCCGTCGCAGACGCCTACGGCCTGCGGTTCGCCGACACCCTCACCGGGTTCAAGTGGGTCTCCCGTGCTCCCGGCCTGATCTTCGGCTTCGAAGAGGCCCTCGGCTACCTGGTCAACCCCGGCACCGTGCGCGACAAGGACGGCATCTCCGCCGCCGTGGCGCTGCTCTCGCTGGTCAGCGAGCTCAAGGCCGACGGTTTGACGCTCGCGGACCACCTCGACGCGTTCGCCGAGAAGTTCGGCTACTTCGCCTCGGGCCAGATTTCGGTGCGCGTCACCGACCTCACCGAGATCGAGAGGGTGATGGCACGCTTGCGCGAGAGCCCGCCGGCGATGATCGGCACCAGCCGGGTGGACCACATCGACGATCTCTCCGGCGGCTTCAACGGCCTGCCGCCCAGCGATGTGCTGCGGATCGTGCTCGCCGACGGCTCCCGGGTGATGGTGCGGCCCAGCGGCACCGAACCCAAGCTCAAGGTGTATCTCGACACGCACAGCAGCGTCGGCAGCCTCGCCGAACGCCGGCAGGCCGCATCCGATGCCCTCGCCGAGCTCGACAGGGGCATGCGCGCGCTGATCGGCTGACCGGCGGTGCGGACGCGGATGCCCAGCCGGGCATCCGCGCCGGGCTAGCCGAGTGCGATCTCGAGCTTGGCGGTCAGCTCGTCGAGGTCGAAGAAGTTGTCGATGATGATGACGTCGGCGTTGGTCTTGCCGATCGACGGCACCAGTTCCGACGAGGTGAGGATGACCTGCGCGTCCGCGGCGGCGAGCTTCACGCTGGCGATGTCGGCCGCGGTGACGTCAGCCTCGATGTCCAGGCGCTCGAGGGCGCGTTCGGCGTTGACCTTGAGAATGGCGGATGTGCCGATACCGACTCCGCACAGTGCGACGATCTTCATTTGTGTTCCTCCGTGCTGGCGTCTGCGCCGGTTGGTGCCGCGATGCCCAGGAGCGAGCGTACGGATGCTGCGTCCGGCGCCGCTGCCAGCGCCGGGATGATGCTCGAATCGTTGAACACGTTGGCGAGCTCGGCGACGAAGTGCACGTGCTCGTCGCCCGTGGTCACCGCCAGGCCCAGGACCACGTTGACGGGGTCGTTGTGCGGGTGTCCGAAGGCCACGGGCTCGGCGAGGGTCACGACGCTCAGGCCCCCGGTGAGCACATCGGGGCCGGGCCGGGCGTGCGCCAGGGCCAGCCCGGGCGCGATCACCACGTAGGCGCCGAATTCCTCGATCACACCCACCATGCGCTCGGTGTAGCCGGGTGCGGTGGAACCGGATCGCTCCAGCGCCGCGCCGGCGGCGCCGACGGCGGCCCGCCAGTCGGGGACGTGCAGGCCGACGTCGATGGCGTCAAGGGGAAGTGGTGGGAGGGACATGGCTGCTTTCTAGCGTGGGCGTTGGCGGGCTAGGCGGTGGCAAAACCGTCGACGATGGCGTCGGCGAGTTCTTCGCGCTCCTCCAACGGCAGGAATGCCGCGGAGGCCGCGTTGAGCTGCAGGGCCTCGAGGTCGTCGAGGTCGTAGCCGAAGGCATCCGTGAGCAGGGCCAGCTCGCGGCTGAGCGTGGTGGCGCTCATCAGCCGGTTGTCGGTGTTGACGGTGACGCGGAAGCCGAGCTGGTAGAGCAGGTCGAACGGGTGGTCGAGCATGTCGTCGCCCCAGGCGGCGATCGCGCCGGTCTGGAGGTTCGACGACGGGCTGAGCTCCAGCGGGATCTCCCTGTCGCGCACCCACTGGGCCAGCGGGCCGAGGGTCACGTACGTGTTCTCCTGGTCCTCCCGGCCGATTTCGATGTCCTCGGCCAGGCGCACGCCGTGGCCCAGGCGCAGGGCGCGACCGTCGAACAGGGCGCCGCGGATGCTGCCCAGCCCGTCGGCCTCGCCGGCGTGCACGGTGACCGGGAAGAGGTTCCGGGCCAGGTAGTCGAACGCGGCGGCGTGGTTGCCAGCCGGGAAGCCCTCCTCGGCGCCGGCGATGTCGAAGCCGACCACGCCGAGGTCGCGGTGCCGCACGGCGAGTTCGGCGACCTCGAGGGACCTGTCGGCGTGCCGCATCGCGGTGATCAGCTGGCCGATCTTGATGGTGATGCCGGCCTGGGCGACCCGCTCGATGCCCGCCGCGATGCCTTCCTGCACGGCGTCGACGGCCTGGTCCAGGCTGAGCCCGCCGGCCAGGTGCTGCTCGGGGGCCCAGCGCACCTCGGCGTAGATCACGCCATCCAGGGCGAGGTCTTCAACGAACTCCCTGGCCACCCGCACGAGGGCGTCGTGGGTTTGCATGACGCCGACGGTGATCTCGAAGGTCTTGAGGTAGTCCGCGAGCGAGCCGGAGGTGGCCTGGCTGACGAACCAATCGGCGAGGCCGGACTCGGTCGTGGCGGGCAGCTCCAGGCCGATCGGCGCGGCCAGCTCGAGGATCGTGGCCGGTCGCAGACCGCCGTCGAGGTGGTCGTGCAGGGAGACTTTGGGCAGGGCGTTGATGCTCACGCCACTGCCGGGCAACAGGTATTCCTCGGAGCTGATATTCACTCCCCCAATCTATCGCGCCCGCGCGGCGCGTATCCCGAAGCCGCCTCATCCGCCCAACCCCGCCGACGTGCCTCACAATGCCCCTTCAGCGCACTCCAAGCGCATCTTCGCCGCAAGTCAGCACAGCGCGGGGCGCCATCGGTGGATAACTCTGACCGGCAGCGGCAATAAATGGCATCTTGGGCGGATGCGCAAGCGAACGGAGCTCCCCCGCAGCCTGACTCTCGACGGGTTCACCGTCGCGGAAGCGCGCTGGGCGGGGGTGACACCTCGGAGGTTGCAGTCGGCCGACCTGCAGGCGCCGTTCCACGGCGTGAGAGTCGCCGCCGGCATCCCGACCGGGGTGCGGGAACTGGCCAGGGCCTACGCCGCGGTGATGCCCACCGGCCACTTCTTCAGCCACGCCACCGCTGCCCAGCTGCTCGGGCTTCACGGTCCAGAATCCCGTCAGCGTCTGGTGCGAACTCGCTCCGATTATGGGGCTGGACGACCTCATCGCGCTCGGCGACCACCTCCTCGGCGTGGTGGATCCCCCGTTCTCGTCGGAAGACCTCTGCACGGCGGTCGCCGAGCGGCCCGGCCACCGGGGCATCCGTCGGCTACGGGCCGCGCTGGAGTGGGTGAGACCCCGAGTTGAGTCGCGCCAGGAGACCCGGCTTCGGCTCCTGATCGTGCGGGCGGGCCTGCCGGAACCGGAGACCAACGTGTACCTGCCGCTGCGATACCAGCGGCGCCGGGTGCGCGGTGATCTGGTCTACCTGCGGTACCGGGTCCTTGTCGAATACGACGGCGAGCAGCACCGCACGGACGACGTGCAGTTCGCCCGTGATGTCGACAGGTTGGACGGTGTGATGGCCGAGGATTGGCGGGTCATCAGGGTGCTCAAGGAAACCCCGGATGCCGAAGTCCTCTCCCGGCTCGACCAGGCGCTGCGTTCCCGCGGCTGGCGTCCCGGCAGCCGCCCCACGTGACGCGCGCGCACTCACCCACTTGCCGCAAATGAGCGCCTCGCCGCGAGGTAAGTGGCAATGTGCGGCAAGTCGGCGGATGCGCCGCCAGCGACTTGCGCCAAAAACCCCCTTCGGCTCGGCGGAAGGGGGTTTTTGCGGCAAGTCGGCGGGGCCGGGCCTGCGGGTACTGGGCTAGTTGCCGATGCGCTCGGCGATCAGGGGGCCGCCGTCGAGGACGGGCTCGCCGGGGTCGCCGATGCGCCAGGCGCCCTCGACGGCCTCGAGGGCCCGGGCGAAGCGCTCCGGCTCGTCGGCGCTGAGGGTGAACAGTGGCTCGCCCTTGCGGACGGTGTCGCCGGGCTTGGCGTGCAGGTCGATGCCGGCGGCGTGCTGCACCGGGTCCTGCTTGCGGGCGCGGCCGGCGCCCAGGCGCCAGGCGCCGATGCCGAACGGCAGCGCCTGCTGCTCGACGAGCACGCCGTCACGGTCGGCGAGCACCACGTGGGTCTCGCGCGCCACGGGCATCGCGGCATCCGGGTCGCCGCCCTGGGCACGGATGACCGCCCGCCACTTGTCCATCGCGCGACCGTCCGTCAGGGCCGCCTCGACGTCGACGTCCTTCTGGCCGACCAGGGCCAGCATCTCGCGGGCCAAGGCCACGGTGAGCTCCACCACATCGGCGGGGCCGCCGCCGGCGAGCACCTCGAGGGACTCGCGCACCTCGTTGGCGTTGCCGATGGCCAGGCCGAGCGGCACGTTCATGTTGGTCAGCAGCGCGGAGGTGGCCACCCCGGCGTCCTCGCCGAGGGCGACCATGGTGCGGGCCAGCTCGCGGGACCGGTCGATGTCCTTCAGGAACGCGCCGGAGCCGAACTTCACGTCGAGCACCAACGCACCGGTGCCCTCGGCGATCTTCTTGGACATGATCGACGAGGCGATCAGCGGGATCGCTTCGACGGTGCCGGTGGTGTCGCGGAGCGCATACAGCTTGCCGTCGGCCGGAGCCAGACCGCTGCCGGCGGCGCAGATGACGCCGCCGACGTCCTGCAGCTGCTGGAACATTTCCTCGTTGCTGAGGTTGGCGCGCCAGCCCGGGATGGACTCGAGCTTGTCCAGGGTGCCGCCGGTGTGACCGAGGCCACGGCCGGAGAGCTGCGGCACGGCCGCGCCGAAGACCGCGACGAGGGGCATCAGCGGCAGGGTGATCTTGTCGCCGACACCGCCGGTGGAGTGCTTGTCCGTGGTCGGTTTGCCCAGGCCCGTGAAGCTCATCCGCTCGCCGGAGTTGATCATGGCCATGGTCATGTCGCGGATCTCCCGGCGGGACATGCCGTTGAGGAAGATCGCCATGGTCATCGCGGCCATCTGCTCGTCGCCGACGTAGCCGCGGGTGTACGCGTCGATCAGCCAGTCGATCTGTGGAGTCGACAGCTCGCCCTTGTCACGCTTGGCGTGGATCAGGTCGACGGCGTCGAAGGCTTCGATGGTGCGGGCGGGGGTGGAGCTCATGAGTTGTCTTCCCTGTAGGCGGCGAGCTGGCGGGGCCCGAAGGCGTCCGGCAGGACCTCGTCGATGGTGCGCACGCCGGAGACGGTCTCCAACAGCATGCCTGGTGCCGAGTGTTCGTAGAGCAGTTGGCGGCAGCGGCCGCACGGCATCAGCGTGTTGCCGTTGCCGTCGACGCAGCTGAACGCGACGAGCTGGCCGCCGCCGGTGAGGTGCAGCACGCTCACCAGCGCGCATTCCGCGCAGAGAGTGAGCCCGTAGGAGGCGTTCTCCACGTTGCACCCGCTGATCACCCGGCCGTCGGAAACGAGGGCGGCCGCCCCGACCGGGAACTTCGAGTAGGGCACGTAGGCGTGGGTCATCGCTTCGGTGGCAGCGCTGCGCAGCACACCCCAGTCGATGTCGCCGGACTCGGGTGTTGTGTCGCCGGAATTCGCAGTCAGGTTCGTCATGATTTTATATACGGCTTTCCGGATGCGGCCGGGCCCCGCGACTGGCCCACCAGGCCCGCCACGGCGAAGATGGTGACCAGGTAGGGCAGCATCAGCATGAACTCGCTGGGCACCGGCGAACCGATGATGCTCAACACGTTCTGCAGGTTGCTGGCGAAGCCGAACAGCAGCGCCGCGAGGGTGGCCCGGATCGGGTCCCACCGGCCGAAGATCACCGCCGCGAGGGCGATGAAGCCGGCACCGGCGGTCATTTCTTTGCCGAACGCACCCACCGACCCCAGGGTGAAGTACGCGCCACCGAGGCCGGCGACGGCGCCGGCGAGGGACACGTTCCAGAACCGGGTACCGGTGACGTTGATGCCCACGGTGTCAGCGGCCTGCGGGTGCTCGCCCACCGCGCGGAGCCGGAGGCCCCACTTGGTGTGGAAGATCCCGAAGTACACCGCGGCGACGGCGATGTACATGATGTACACGATCAGGGTCTGCCGGAAGAAGACCGGCCCGACGATCGGGATCTCGCTGAGCAGCGGGATGTTGATGCGCTCGAATTTGGGCGGCTGGTTGAGCGTGGCCGCGTTCGGGGCGAGGAGCTCGGAGAACAGGAACCCGGTGAGGCCGGTGACGAGGACGTTGAGCACCACACCGACGATGACCTGGTCGACGAAGTACTTGATCGAGAACGCCGCGAGCACAAACGACACCAGCACACCGGCCACCATCGCCGCGAGCAGGCCGAGCAGCGGCTGCTGGGTGATCGAGGCCACGATCGCGGAGGTGAACGCACCGGCCAGCAGCTGGCCCTCGATCGCCACGTTGACCACGCCGACACGTTCGGAGATGACGCCGCCGAGGGCGCCGAAGATCAGCGGGACGGCCAGGCTCAGCGAGCCGAACAACAGGCCGGGCACCGGGATGCGTTCGTCGGCGGAGGCCCAGGTGAGGAAGCCGATCAGGAGCAGCACGGCGAAAACCGAGATCAGCCAGAGCGGAACCTTGCGGCGGGTCTGCACCATCCAGGCGCTTAGCCCGGTGATGGCGGCCAGCAGGATGCTGATCACGATGCCGGTCGGCAGGGTGGGCAGCAGCACGTCTGGCAGCTGGATCAGGTCGCTGGAGGTGGAGAGCACCATGGTGCTGGTGCCGGTGCGGCCGAAGACCACCATCAGCAGGAAACCGAGGACCGTGAAGACGCCGAGGATGATCGGCACCTTCCAGCTCTTGATGACCGCGGTCGCCGGACCCTCCTCGGGTCCGGTGGGCTGGGTGGGCTGGTTCACTGGAGCGATGGTGCTCATTTCGCCGCCACCTCCTGGGAAACGTTGGGAACCGGTCTGCGGCGGGGCGCTCCGGGCGCCGGGAGCCTGAAGATCGCGCGCACCAGCGGCGGCGCGGCGATGAAGAGCACGATGAGCGACTGCACAACGAGCACGATGTCGATGGGCACGCCCTCGGCGGCCTGCATCGAGAAGCTGCCGGCCTTGAACGCGCCGAACAGGATGCCCGCGGCGAACACGCCCCACGGCTTGGAGCGGCCCAGCAGGGCCACCGTGATGGCGTCGAAACCGATCCCGGAGTCGATGCCGGCACCGAAGCCGCTGGTGGTGGTGCCCAGCACCTGGTTGATGCCGGCCAGGCCGACCAGACCGCCGGAGAACAGCATCGCGTAGACGTACATGCGCTGCACGCTGATGCCGGCCACCTTGGCGGCGTTGGGGTTCTCGCCGACGGCGCGGAACTTGAAGCCCAGGTTGGAGCGGGCGAGCAGCCACCAGGTGAACACCGTGGCGGCGATCACCAGGATGAAGCCGAAGTGCAAGTTGTAGTCCGGGCCGAGTAGGTCGAAGTAGACCGCGGTCTCCTTGCTGGCCGGACTCTTGGGGTTGTTCGACCCCGGGGTCTTGAGGAACCCGTCGCGCAGCAGGAAGCTGACCAGGTAGAACGCCACGTAGTTGAGCATGATCGTGGTGATCACCTCGTGCGCGCCGGTGCGGGCCTTGAGCAGGCCGACCAGGCCGCCCCACAGGGCCCCGCCCAGCACGCCGGCGACGAGTGCGGCGATCAGGTGGATGCCGGCGGGCAGGTCAACCGCGAAGGCCACCCAGCCGCCCAGAGTCGCGGCGATGAGCATCTGGCCGCGCCCGCCGATGTTGAACAGGCCCACCCGGAAACCGAGCGCGACACCGAGGCCGGCCGCGATCAGCGGGGTGGCGTAGGTGAGGGTCTCGGTGAACGGCCGGATGCCGTCGGCGAAGCTCGGACGACGGAAGTTGTACACCGAACCCTGGAACAGCGCGGAATAGGCGCCGGACACCGCGTCCCAGGCGGCGGAGAGCATGTCGCCGGGCCTCGAGAAGAAGTACCCCGCGCTCTCCTGCACGTTCGCGTTCGTGAACGCGATCATCACGGCGCCCACGAGCAGCGCCAGCAGCACCGCCAACACCGAGATTATGGCGTTGCCGGTGGTGATCTCCCGGAAGACGTTGTGCCAGCGGGAGGATTCGTCCGGTTCCGGCGACTTCGCCGGTGCCGGGGTCGGGGTGGGCTGCTGAGCGGCGCTCATGCTGCGGCTCCTTCTGCGGGGGTTTCGCCCGCCATCATGAGACCCAGAACGGATCGGGGGGTGTCGCCGGGGACGATGCCGACAATGCGGCCGCGGTACATCACCATGATCCGGTCGGCGAGGGCGGCGACCTCGTCGAGTTCGGTGGAGATCACGATGACCGGGGTGCCGCCGTCGCGGGTCGCCACGATGCGTTCGTGCACAAATTCGATCGAGCCGACATCGAGGCCGCGGGTGGGCTGAGCCGCGACGAAGAGCCGCAGGTCACGGCTGAGTTCGCGGGCGAGCACGACCTTCTGCTGGTTGCCGCCGGACAGGCGGCCGACGGGCGTTTCGATGCCCTGGGACCGCACGTCGAACTCCGTCACCTTGGTGCGGGCGAAGTCGGCGAGGTAGGACAGCTGCAGGTTGAACCGTTTGACGAACGGGAGCTTGTTGGCGCGGTCCAGCATCAGGTTCTCGGCGATGGTGAACCCGCCGACGAGGCCGTCCCTGGTGCGGTCCTCCGGTACGAAGCCGACCCCGGCGTCGAGCACCTGACGAACCGAGTGGCCGCGAAGGGACGTGCCGTCGAGGCTGATCTCGCCGACGACGCGGGGCTGCAGCCCCATCAGAGCCTCGGTCAGTTCGGTCTGGCCGTTGCCCTGCACGCCGGCGATGGCGAGGATCTCGCCCGCCTTGACGTCGAAGCTGACGTCGTTGACGAGGATCTGGCCGAGAGGGTCGATCACGGTGAGGTTCGTCACCACCAGCGCCGGGGCTCCGGGGGTGGCGGGCGCCTTGTCCACGGTCAGGTCGACGGCGCGGCCCACCATCAGGGTGGCGAGTTCTTCGTTGCTCGCGGTCGGCGAGGCGGTGCCGACGACCTTGCCCAGGCGGATGACGGTGATCCGGTCGGCGACCTCGCGCACCTCCCGCAGCTTGTGCGTGATGAAGACGATGGAGGTGCCCGCGGCCTTGAGCTGGCGCATGATGTTCATCAGCTCGTCGGTTTCCTGCGGGGTGAGCACGGCGGTCGGTTCGTCGAAGACGAGCACCTTCGCGTCGCGGGAGAGCGCCTTGATGATCTCCACCCGCTGCTGCACACCGACGGGCAGGGACTCCACGAGGGCGTCGGGATCGACGTCGAACCCGAAGCGCTCCGAGATCTCCCGCACCCGGGTGCGCGCGGCGGCGAGGTCGAGCCTGCCGCCGGCCTTGACCTGTTCGTGGCCAAGCATCACGTTCTCGGCCACGGTGAACACGGGGATCAGCATGAAGTGCTGGTGCACCATGCCGATGCCGGCGGCCATCGCATCGCCGGGTCCGGCGAAGTGCTGCGGCACGTCATCGAGGAGGATCTCGCCCTCTTCGGCCCGGTACAGGCCGTAGAGAACGTTCATCAACGTTGATTTACCGGCCCCGTTCTCGCCGAGCAGGGCGTGGATCTCTCCCTCCTCGATGGTGAGGTTGATGTCGTCATTGGCAACAAGGGCACCGAATCTCTTCGTAATGCCGCGAAGTTCGAGCTTCATAGTGTCGATTCTATTGAGGTGCCGGCCGGGCGTGGCTCTACGCCCCGGCGACACCACGCAACGAAACGGGGAGGCCAGCATGGCTGGCCTCCCCGGTGCCCTGTGGGGCGGTACTGCTACACGGTGGTGCTGGGTGAAACGGGGTGTTACTTGGGCGTGGCGTCGCTGGTCACGACGATGTCGCCGCTGATGATCTGTGCCTTGAGGTCGTCGATCTCGGTGACCAGGGCGGGGTCAACCTTGGACTCCCAGTCGTGCAGCGGGGCCAGGCCGACACCCTCGTTCTCGAGGGTTCCGATGTACGGGTCGGAGCTGAATTCGCCGTTTGCCGCGTCGGTGATGATCGCGTCGGTCGCATCCGTCATCGACTTCATGATGGAGGTGAGGTACAGCGCGGCGAACTCGGGCGTGGTCTCGAACAGGTCGCTGTCGACACCGACGATGGCGACGTCCTTGCCGGACTCGGCGATGGCCTGTGCGGTGCCCTGGAAGAGCGGGCCGGCGACCGGGAGGATGATGTCCGCACCGGCGTCGATCAGGCCCTGGCTGAGGGTCTTGCCGGCGCTGATGTCATCGAAGCCACCGGCGAACAGGCCCTCCTGGGATTCCTTCGACCAGCCGGTGAGCTTGACGTCGGTGCCCTTTTCGGTGTTGTAGTAGGCGATGCCGTCGGCGAAGCCGTCCATGAAGATGGTGACCGACGGGTACTGCATGCCACCGAAGGTGCCGACGGTGCCGGTCTTGGTGGTTCCTGCGGCCAGGTAGCCGGCCAGGAATGCGGCCTGCGCGGTGTCGTAGACGACCGGCTTCACGTTCTCGAGCGTCAGCGGGCTGAAGTCGTCGTTGGAGAGGGTGGAGTCGATGAGGGCGAACTGCACATCGCTGTTCTCCTGGGCCGCGTCGCGGGTGGCGTTGGCCAGGGCGAAACCGACGGTGAGGATGAAGTTGCAACCCTGGTCGACCATGCTGGTCACGTTGCCCGTGTACTGGTCCTCAGAGGTGGACTCGGCCTGCTTGAACTCGACGCCGAGCTCCTCGGAGGCCTGGGAGATGCCCTCGAAGCTGGACTGGTTGAAGGACTTGTCGTCGAAGCCACCGAAGTCGGAGACGATGCAGGGCAGGAAGTCCGATGTGGCAGCGTCGCCGCTGCCGTCCTCGGTGGGGGCCGGCGCACACGCCGCGAGCAGAGCGAGAACGCCGAGTGAGGCAAGGCCGCCGAGCGTTGCCTTGCGGGTCGTGATTGTCAAGATTGACCTCCAGATGAGGCCCGGCGTGAGATCGCACGGGCTGGTATATGGTCTACACGTTACCCAGAAGAGCCCTGCTCAGATGAGCAAACCGACACTGTAGCCAAATGGTTATCAAGCCGCGACATTCTCGAAATCGCGCCGACACAAATGGTCATCTACCGGGCCTATTCCTGAGAAACTCTCGCGGCGGAGGCCGCCCGCAGCTACAGGACGTCTGAGCTGCCCGAGAGCCGCAGCGCGTCGACGACGGCCTTGACCTTCTGGGCGTTGGCGCTTGTCGTCACCAGCAGGGCGTCGGGGGTGTCCACGACGACGATGTCGTCGACGCCGATCAGAGCGATCATGCGCTTGGTGTGGCTGACGACGATTCCGCTGGAGGAGTCGGCCAGCACCCGGGCGCCCTCACCGAGGATCGCCAGGTCGCGCTTGCGGCCGTTGGCGTGGATCTTGGCGATCGACGCGAAGTCTCCCACGTCGTCCCAGTCGAACTGGCCGGGGATCACGGCCAGCTTGCCCTTCGCGGCGGCGGGCTCGGCCACGGAGTAGTCGATGGCGATCTTCTTGAGCTTGGGCCAGACCTGGTCGACGACGGCGCCGCGGCGCGGGGTGTCCCACGCCTCGGCGAGTTCGAGCAGCCCGGCGAGCAGCTCGGGCTCGCTCGCGCCGATCTCCTCGAGCAGCCTGTCGGCGCGGGCGATGAACATGCCGGCGTTCCAGAGGTACTGTCCGCTGGAGAGGTAGCGCTTGGCGGTGGCCGGGCTGGGCTTCTCCACGAACGAATTGACCGACTGGGCGCTCGGGGCGCCGTCGATGGACAGGGCCGCGCCGGTCTTGATGTAACCGAAACCGATCGCCGGCTCGGTGGGCTGGATGCCGATGGTGACGATCAGGCCGGTGTCGGCGGCGACGATGGCCTCCACGACGGCCTGGCGGAACGCCGCGGGGCCCTTGATGACGTGGTCGGCTGCGAAGGAGCCGATGATCACGCCGGGTTCGCGGCGCTCGAGGATCGCGGCGGCCAGCCCGATCGCGGCCGAGGAGTCCCGCGGTTCGCTCTCCAGGACCACGTTCAGGTCCCCGAGCTCCGGCAGCTGCTCCTCGACGGCGGCCCGGTGCGCCCGCCCGGTGACGACCATGATGCGCTGGTCGCCGGACAGCGGTGCGAGCCGGTCCCAGGTGGCGCGCAGCAGCGTCTGCCCGCTGCCGGTGAGGTCGTGCAGGAACTTGGGCGCGTCGGCGCGGGACAGCGGCCAGAGCCTGGATCCGATCCCGCCGGCAGGGATCACACTGTAGAAGCGGGCGAGGGCATCGCTGGAGTGGGACATTGCGCCAGACTACCGGTCCGTCGGCCCCGTTCATCCAGGGTTCACCGCACAGACGTGCGGGCTGTCTACTGTGGCGGCATGAGGGTTGCCGTCGTCAGCGAAAGCTTCCTCCCCACCATCAGCGGGGTCACCACGAGCGTCTGCAAGGTGCTCGACGAGCTGCGCCGCCAGGGCCACGAGGCCCTGGTGATCGCCCCGTTCGGCGCCCCGCCGAGTTACGCCGGCTTTCCCGTGCACACCGTGCCCGCCCTCTCCTATCGGCAGTTTCCCGTCGGCCTGCCCAATCCGCGGGTGTTGGGGCTGCTGGCCGACTTCGCGCCGGACGTGCTGCACGCGGCGTCACCGTTCCTCCTCGGCGCGCAGGGCATCGCGGCCGCCCGGCGCCTGGGCGTGCCGAGCGTTGCCGTGTTCCAGACGGATGTGGCCGGTTACGCCAGCCGCAACCACCTCGGCCAGGCGACCGGGCTGGCCTGGCGGTTCGTGAAGTGGGTGCACGACGGCGCCGACCTGACCCTCGTGCCGTCCACGGCGTCGATGAGCGACCTCCGCCGCATCGGCGTGCAGCGCCTGGACCGGTGGACCAGGGGCGTGGACCTGGAGAGCTACCACCCCAACACCCGGCACGGCCCGGAGGTGGCGGCGTTGCGCCGGCGACTGGCGCCCAACGGCGAGGTGGTGATCGGGTACGTCGGCCGGATCGCCCCGGAGAAGCAGGTGGAAAGGTTCCGGGCACTCAGCGGCCTACGCGGGATCAGCATCGCCCTGGTCGGCGACGGGCCGTCCACTCCCCTGGTGGCCAAGGCTCTGGCGGGAATGCCGGTGACCTGGCTGGGCCGGCTCGCCGGTGCCGAGCTCGCGGCGGCGTACGCCAGCTTCGACGTGTTCCTGCACGCCGGTACAGAGGAGACCTTCGGACAGACCCTGCAAGAGGCGCACGCCGCGGGACTGCCCGTGGTGGCGCCGCGCGCCGGTGGCCCGATCGATCTCATCGAGCACGGCACCGACGGGTTCCTGTTCACGCCGGACGATGACAGGGACCTGCGCCGACACGTGGCCGCGCTGGTCACCGATGCTCCGCTGCGGCACCGGATGGGCGAGGCGGGCCGGCGGGCCGTGCTCGGCCGCAGCTGGGAAACCGTCTGCGCCACGCTGTTCGGGTTCTACACGCAGGTCATCGATGAAAGCCTCGCCGTGCGTGCGGAAACCCTGGTTCCGGCCGCGCAACGCCGCTGACCGCACTAGCCTTGATGCGGGTACAAAGCCTCTGGTCACCGGCGGCCGCCCACCCGGTTAGGCACCCCTAACCAGACTTATCTCGCCGTCAAGATATAGACTGACGATACGTGTTTGTTCAACGATGACACCTCGTTCAGCAGGGGTCACGACTCAGCCAGGGAGGGTTGGTCATGCCACAGAATTCGGCAGAGGCCCTGACAGCTCAGCGGAAGACGACCTCGCGTCGTCCGGCCGGAACGCTTTACCGCGGCCGTGAGGGCATGTGGTCCTGGGTCCTGCACCGGATCACCGGGGTGGCGATCTTCTTCTTCCTCCTCGTGCACATCCTCGACACCGCCCTCGTGCGGGTCAGCCCCGAGGCGTACAACGCCGTGATCAGCCAGTACCAGACCCCCATCATGGGGCTGGGCGAAGCCGGCCTGGTCGCCGCGATCGTGTTCCACGCCTTCAACGGCCTGCGCATCATCGCCATCGACTTCTGGAACGCGAAGCACCAGCGGGTGCTCTTCTACGTCGTGATCGGGCTCTGGGTGATCACCATGATCGCCTTCCTGCCCCGCCACCTGATCAACGTGTTCAGCCACTAGGAGGCGACCGAAAATGACCTCGACAATCGTCGCCCCCCGCAGCCCATACTCCCGCAGCCCCCGCAAGAACGGCGTGAACTGGGAGAAGTGGGGCTGGATCTACATGCGCGTCTCCGGCGTCGTGCTGATCGTGCTGATCTTCGGCCACCTTTTCGTGAACCTGATGGTGGGCGAGGGCGTCAGCGCGCTGAACTTTGCCTTCGTCGCCGGCAAGCTGTCCAACCCGTTCTGGCAGTGGTGGGACGTGGCGATGCTCTGGCTCGCCCTGATCCACGGCGGCAACGGCATGCGCACCCTCGTGAACGACTACGCCACGACGCGCATCAGCCGCGGCATCCTCAAATCGTCGATCCTCGCCGCCGTGGTCATCCTGATCGTTCTCGGCACGCTCGTGGTGTTCACCTTCGACGCCTGCCCGGCCGGCCAGCCCGCCGACCTTCTGCCCACTTTCTGCCAGGCCGTTTAGGCCCTCGAGGAGCTGCAAAAACTTTCATGACGGATGCACCTGTGACCAACATGCCCGAGTCCACCATCGTCGACGGGGTGCACTACCACCAGTTCGACATCGTGATCATCGGGGCTGGCGGGGCGGGCATGCGAGCCGCCATCGAGGCCGGACCGAACGCATCCACCGCCGTGATCTCCAAGCTCTACCCCACCCGGTCGCACACCGGCGCGGCGCAGGGCGGCATGGCTGCCGCGCTGGCGAACGTGGAGGAAGACAACTGGGAGTGGCACACCTTCGACACCGTCAAGGGCGGCGACTACCTCGTCGACCAGGACGCCGCGGAGATCCTCGCCAGGGAAGCCATCGACGCCGTCATCGACCTCGAGAACATGGGCCTGCCGTTCAACCGCACCCCTGAGGGAAAGATCGACCAGCGCCGCTTCGGCGGTCACACCCGCGACCACGGTAAGAGCCCGGTGCGCCGCGCCTGCTACGCCGCCGACCGCACCGGCCACATGATCCTGCAGACCCTGTACCAGAACTGCGTCAAACGCGGCATCAACTTCTTCAACGAGTTCTACGTGCTCGACCTGATCATGACCAACGTCGACGGCGTCGACCAGCCGTCCGGCGTGGTCGCCTACGACCTGTCCACCGGTGAGCTGCACGTCTTCTCCGGCAAGGCGTTCATCTTCGCCACCGGCGGTTTCGGCAAGATCTACAAGACGACGTCCAACGCGCACACCCTCACCGGCGACGGTGTGGGCATCATCTGGCGCAAGGGCCTGCCGCTGGAGGACATGGAGTTCTTCCAGTTCCACCCGACCGGCCTGGCCGGCCTGGGCATCCTGCTCACCGAGGGTGCCCGCGGTGAGGGCGCGATCCTGCGGAACGCCTCCGGCGAGCGGTTCATGGAGCGCTACGCGCCCACCATCAAGGACCTCGCCCCGCGTGACATCGTGGCCCGCTGCATGGTCAAGGAGGTCGCGGAGGGCCGCGGCGCCGGCCCCAACAAGGACTACGTGTACCTGGACTGCACCCACCTGGGTGCCGAGGTGCTCGAGACCAAGCTGCCCGACATCACCGAGTTCGCCCGCACCTACCTCGGCGTGGACCCCGTCACCGAACCGGTGCCGGTGATGCCCACCGCGCACTACGCCATGGGCGGCATCCCCACCAACGTCAAGGCGGAGGTGCTGCGGGACAACACCACCGTGGTGCCCGGCCTCTACGCCGCCGGCGAATGCGCCTGCGTCTCGGTGCACGGCTCCAACCGGCTCGGCACCAACTCGCTGTTGGACATCAACGTGTTCGGCAAGCGCGCCGGCAACAACGCAGTCGAGTACGTCAAGACCGCCGAGTTCGTGCCGCTGCCCGAGGACCCAGCCAAGTTCGTGCGCGAACTCCTGACCACCATCCGCACCTCCACCGGCACCGAGCGCATCGCCGTGCTCCGTCGGGAGCTGCAGGAGATCATGGACGAGAAGGCGCAGGTGTTCCGCACCGACGAGTCCCTCCGTGAGGTCACCGAGACCATCCACACCCTGCGCGAGCGCTACAAGAACATCGGCGTGCAGGACAAGGGCCGCCGGTTCAACACCGACCTGCTCGAGGCCGTGGAGCTGGGCTTCCTGCTCGACCTGGCCGAGGTCGTCGTGTACTCCGCCCGCAACCGCAAGGAGAGCCGCGGCGGCCACATGCGCGACGACTTCCCCCTGCGCGACGACGTCAATTACCTGCAGCACACCATGGCCTACCTGTCGGGTGACGCCCTGTCCGCGGATGCTGCCGACCATATTTCGCTCGACTGGAAGCCCGTGACCATTACGCGCTACCAGCCGATGGAGAGGAAGTACTAGTGAGCACCCCCACCCTCGAATCGCCCCCCGCGGTTCCCGACGAGATCGCCTCGTTCACGGTCACCCTGTCGGTGCGACGCTTCAACCCCGAAATCGACGAAGACCCGCACTGGGAGAACTACGACGTCGAGATGTACGCGACGGACCGCATCCTGGACGCCCTGCACAAGATCAAGTGGGAACAGGACGGTAGCTTGAGCTTCCGCAGGTCCTGCGCGCACGGCATCTGCGGGTCCGACGCGATGCGGATCAACGGGCGGAACCGTTTGGCCTGCAAGACCCTGATCAAGGACCTCGACATCACCAAGCCGGTGACGGTCGAGGCCATCAAGGGCCTGCCGCTGGAGAAGGACCTGATCGTGGACATGGAGCCGTTCTTCGCGTCCTTCCGCGAGGTGCAGCCGTTCCTGATGGCACAGAACACGCCCAAGGACGGCAAGGAGCGCATCCAGACCGTCGCTCAGCGCGAGCGCTTCGACGACACCACCAAGTGCATCCTCTGTGCCGCGTGCACGTCGAGCTGCCCGGTGTTCTGGACCGACGGACAGTACTTCGGGCCCGCCGCGATCGTGAACGCACACAGATTCATCTTCGACTCCCGCGACGAGAACGCCGCCGTGCGCCTGGACATCCTCAACGACAGGGAAGGCGTCTGGCGTTGCCGCACGACCTTCAACTGCACCGAGGCCTGCCCGCGCGGCATCCAGGTGACCCAGGCCATCGCCGAGGTCAAACAGGCCATCATGCGCGGCAAGCCGTAACTCTTACGGACTCCTAACGAACGGCGGCCTACGGGCCGCCGTCCGTCGTTAACCGCCCTGGGCGGCCGCGCGCGCTGGCTAGGCTGGAGCGATGAAGATCGGCGACATCGTCACGCGCATCATGAACACCCGCCCCGTGCGGGTGTTCACCCATTTCAACCAGAGCCGCGGGCCGGTGTTGGCCGCTGGCATGGCCTACCAGGCGATCTTCGCGATCTTCGCCGCGCTCTGGCTGGTCTTCTCCGTCGCCGGGATCTGGCTGGCCAGCAACCCCGACCTGATGGATCAGCTGTTCGTGATCATCAACCAGTCCGTTCCCGGCCTGATCGGCAAGGAAGGGGTGATTGACCCCAAGTCCCTCGGCGACACCGGCGCGCTCACCTGGAGCAGTGCCATCGCCCTCATCGGCCTGCTCGCGACGACCCTGGGCTGGTTGAGCACCACCTCCCAGGCCGTGCGCGGCATCTTCGGGATGGGCCAGGAGACCACCTTCTTCGTGCTGGTCAAGTTGCGCGAACTCGGCCTCGGACTGGCCTTCGGCCTCGCCCTCGTCGTGTCGGCCGTGATCTCTATCATCAGCACCGAACTGCTCCGCGGGTTCCTCGGCCTGCTCGGCCAGGGCACTGACTCGTTCTGGTTCGTCGCGTCGAGCCAGGCCGTGGCCCTGCTGATCGTGCTGATCATCGACACCATCACCCTCGCCGCCCTGTTCAGGGTGCTCTCCAGGGTGCGCATCCCGCTCCGGAACCTGCTCGTCGGCTCGCTGCTCGGCGCGGTGGTGCTGGGTGTGCTCAAGGTACTCGGCGCCGCCCTGCTCGGCGGCGCGGCCCGAAACCCGCTGCTGGCCGGCTTCGCGGTGATCATCGGTCTGCTGATCTGGTTCAACCTCACCTCCACGGTCACCCTGATCTCCGCGGCCTGGATCGCCGTCGGCATGCAGGACGCCGGCATCCCGCCCTCCACTCTGAGCGCCGACGAGGCCAAGAAGCTGACCGACCAGAAGGAAGCGGAGGCGCTGCGTCTTGCTGCCACCGTGGAGCTGCGGCAGGCCAGGCTGGCGCGGGAGAGCGCATCCTGGTTGCAGCGGCCCGGCAGCAACCGACGGCTGCGAAAGGCCAAGCAGCGGGCCGAGAAATACGGCGTCAGCGAGCCCGCGGAACGGTAACCGCCCCGGCCCGGGTCGGCGGCACTCGGTAGAATCGGCGCATGCCGTCTTCTCCCGCATCCGAGACCACCCGCCCCTTGCGCATCGCCAGCATCAACACCAACGGCATCCGTGCCGCGTTCCGCAAGGGCATGGGCGACTGGCTCGCCACCCGCGACGTCGACATCCTCGCTATCCAGGAGGTGCGCGCCTCGACCGAAGACATCGAGGGTCTGCTCGGCCCGGACTGGAACATCCTGCACGACCCCGCCACCGCCAAGGGCCGCGCCGGCGTGGCCATCGCCAGCCGAAAGACCGCCTCGATCCACCGGGTCGAACTGGGCCACCCCGACTTCGACAGCGCCGGCCGCTGGCTCGAGGCCGATTACGAGGTCAACGGCACCATCGTCACCGTGGTGAGCACCTACGTGCACTCCGGAGAGGTGGACACCCCCAAGCAGGTGGAGAAGTTCACCTTCCTCGACTCCATGCTCACCCGGCTGCCCGAACTGGCCGCGCACAGCGAGAGGGTCGTCGTGCTCGGCGACCTCAACGTGGGGCACCGCAAGTTCGACATCAAGAACTGGAAGGGCAACGTCAAGCGGGCCGGCTTCCTGCCCGAGGAGCGCGCCTACTTCGACCGCATCCTCGGCGCCGAGGACGAGGCCGACTACAACAACGGCGCGGGCCTGGGCTGGGTCGACGTGGGCCGCAAGGCCGCCGGCGAGATGGACGGGCCGTTCACCTGGTGGTCCTGGCGCGGCCAGGCGTTCGACAACGACACCGGCTGGCGCATCGACTACCAGCTCGCGACGCCCGCGCTGGCGGCATCCGTCGTCAACTACACCGTCGACCGGGCGGATGCCTACGACCAGCGCTGGTCCGACCACGCTCCCGTGGTCGTCGACTACGCCATCTGATCCTCTTTTTCGCCGCTCGCGCGGCCTCATTTTTGACGAAAGACACTCCCTCATGACCAAGACCCGCCTCTACTCCGGCATGCAGCCCTCCGCAGACTCGCTGCAGATCGGCAACTACATCGGTGCGCTGCTGAACTGGAAGAAGTTGCAGCAGACCCACGACGCGTTCTTCTCGATCGTGGACCTGCACGCCATCACCGTGGCGCAGGACCCGGCCAAGCTGAGGGAGAACACCCGCGCCACGGCCGCGCAGTACATCGCGGCGGGAATCGACCCGTCCGCGTCGACGCTGTACGTGCAGTCGCACGTGGCCGCGCACGCGCAGCTGGCCTGGGCGCTGAACACCCTCACCGGCTTCGGCGAGGCCAGCCGGATGACCCAGTTCAAGGACAAGTCGATCAAGCAGGGCGCCGACGCCACCACGGTGGGCCTGTTCGCCTACCCGGTGCTGATGGCCGCGGACATCCTGCTGTTCCAGACCGAGATCGTGCCGGTGGGTGAGGACCAGCGCCAGCACGTCGAGCTCACCCGCGACCTGGCCGCCCGGTTCAACTCCCGCTTCGGCGACACCTTCACGGTGCCGACGGCCAGCATCATCCGCGACACCGCGAAGATCTACGACCTGCAGAACCCGACCGCGAAGATGTCGAAGTCAGCCGAGTCGCACGCCGGCGTGATCTGGATGCTCGACGAGCCGTCGGTGACGGCCAAGAAAATCATGCGTGCCGTGACCGACGCCGAGGGTGGTGTGGTTTTCGACCGGGAGAACAAGCCCGGGGTGGCCAACCTGCTCACGATCTACTCCGTGATGGCGGAGCGCTCCATCCAGTCGCTCGAGGACGAGTATGCGGGTCGCGGTTACGGCGACTTCAAGAAGGGCCTGGCCGAGGTGGTCACCGAGACCTTCGGAGGGATTCGGGGGCGGGTGCTCGAGCTGCTCGACGACCCGGCCGAACTCGACCGGATCCTCGCCGACAACGCCGACCGGGCTGCCGCGGTAGCCGATGTCACCCTGGCGACCGCGTTCGACCGGATGGGTTTCCTGGCGCGGCGCTGATGCACCCCGTCGAGCTGTCCTCGCCGTTGCTGCGGCTGGACCAACCGCGCCCGGACGACGCCCAGCGGGTGTTCGAGTACTGCCAGGACCCGGTGATGCCGCAGTATCTGGCCCGCCTGCCCTGGCCGTACCGGCTCGAGGACGCGACGGGTTTCATCACCGGGTACGTGCCGTCGGCCTGGGCGAACGACCAGGAATGCACCTGGGCGGTGCGCGATTCTGCGGCACCGGAGCTTCTCGGCGTGATCAGCCTGAGCGTGCCGGCCGGGGATGCGGCGGCGCGTGCCGGTTCGATCGGCTTCTGGGTGGGCGCCGCCCACCGTGGCCGGGGCCTGATGGTGGAGGCCCAACGGTTGGTGCTGGACTGGGGCTTCAGCACCGGCCTCTGCGACAGCGTGCACTGGGAGTGCGTCGCCGGCAATCTCGCGTCGGCCCGGACCGCCCGGAAGGCCGGGTTCCGCTACACCGGACAGGGACCCGCCGGAGTCGCGTACCGCGACGGGACGCATCCGCCGTCGTGGAAGGGTGCGCTTCGCGCCGCCGACGACCGCACACCGCCCGCGGGCTGGCCGGCCGAGGTCGTGGGCGCGTGACGGGCGCCGGGCCCGCTCTGGGCCGCCTGTGGCCGGTGAGACTGCCGTGACAGTGCCCGCCCTGGTGCTGTTCGACCTGGACGACACCCTGTTCGCGCACCGGGCGGCCGTGGCCGACGGCATCCTCGGGCACATCGCCGGGCAGGGCGGCCGGGGCGCGACCGCCGACCCGCACACCGTCGTGGCGCTCTGGAACGCGCTCGAGGAGCAGCACTATCACGCCTACCTCGCCGGCGATCTGGACTTCGCCGGGCAGCGGAGCGCCAGGGCCCGCGACTTCGCGGCCGCACACGGCGTGACTCTGACCGACGCGGAGGCCGGTGCCTGGTTCGAGGACTACTTCGTGCACTACCGGGCGCACTGGCGGTTGCACGAGGACGCGCTGCCCTGCCTGGACGAGCTGGCCCGGCGCATCCCCGGGGTGGGCTTCGGCCTGATCACCAACGGGGAGCTCGCCTACCAGAGCGTCAAGCTGGCCGACACGGGCCTGGACGCCCGGGTGGAGCACGTGGTGGCCTCGGCCGAGTTCGGCCTGAACAAACCCCGGCCGGAGATCTTCCTGCACGCCTGCGCCCTGTTCGGAGCCGCTCCTGACGCTTCCGTGTACGTGGGCGACCGGCTGCGCACCGATGCCATCGGCGCCGCCGCCGCCGGGCTGACCGGCGTGTGGTTGGACAGGGTCGGCACGGCCGGCCCTCCCCCGCCAGAGGACGACCTCGCCGAGGCCCGCCGGCTGGGCGTCATCCGCCTCACCACCCTCGACGCCCTGCCGCAGCTCCTCGCGCCGCGCTAGCCGGGTCGCCGCGATATGCGGGGCAGGCGCCGTTATGCGGGTGGCGCGCCACCCGCATAACGGCGCCGCACCCGCACAGCTCGGAAGAGCGGCGGATGCGGCGGTCGGCTAGAGGACGTCTTCGTCGACCCAGTCGAGGGTCTTGGTGACGGCCTTCTTCCAGTTGCGCAGCAGGCGCTCGCGCTCGGCGTCCTCCATGTCGGGCTCCCAGCGGGCGTCTTCCTGCCAGTTGGCTCGCAGTTCGCCCAGGCCGCTCCAGAAGCCCACGGCCAGGCCGGCCGCGTACGCGGCGCCGAGCGCGGTGGTCTCGGCCACGACCGGGCGCACCACGGGCACGCCGAGGATGTCGGCCTGGAACTGCAGCAGCAGGTTGTTGCCGGTGGCGCCGCCGTCGACCTTGAGCTCGGTCAGCGGCACCCCGGAGTCCGCGTTGACGGCGTCGATGACCTCACGGGTCTGGAACGCGATGGCCTCCAGCGCCGCCCGGGCGATGTGGCCCTTGTTCACGAACCGGGTCAGTCCCACCAGGGCGCCGCGGGCATCCGCGCGCCAGTACGGCGCGAACAGGCCGCTGAACGCCGGCACGAAGTAGGCGCCGCCGTTGTCGTCCACGGTGGCGGCCAGGGTCTCGATCTCGCTCGCCGAATTGATCAGCCCGAGGTTGTCGCGCAGCCACTGGATGAGCGACNCCAGCGCGTAGTGCGGTTCGGCGTCGCCGAGCTTGTAGCCCAGGGTGGTGAGCAGGCCGTTCTTGGAGTGGATGATGTCGGTGCCGGTGTTGAAGATCAGGAAGTTACCGGTGCCGTAGGTGTTCTTCGCCTCACCCTGGTCGAAGGCGGCCTGGCCGAACGTGGCGGCCTGCTGGTCACCGAGGATGCCCGCGATGGGCACCTCGCGCAGCAGGCTGTGCTCGTTGACCGTGCCGTAGACCTCGCTGGAGGAGCGGATCTCGGGCATCATCGAGCGCGGAACGCCAAAAGCGGCCAGGATTTCGTCGTCCCATTCGAGGGTCTCGAGGTTCATGAACAGGGTGCGGCTGGCGTTGGTGACGTCGGTGGCGTGCACGCCGCCCTCCAGGCCGCCGGTGAGGTTCCAGAGCACCCAGGAGTCGGTGGTGCCGAACATCAGGTCGCCGCGCTCGGCCTTCTCACGGGCGCCCTCCACGTTCTCCAGGATCCAGACGATCTTGGTGCCGGAGAAGTAGGTCGCCAGCGGCAGGCCCACGGTGGCCTTGAACCTGTCACCGCCACCATCCGCGGCGAGACGGTCGACGATGGGCTGGGTGCGGGTGTCCTGCCAGACGATGGCGTTGTAGACCGGAAGGCCGGTGGTGCGGTCCCAGACCACGGCGGTCTCGCGCTGGTTGGTGATGCCGACGGCCTCGATGTCGTGCCGGGTGAGGTTGGCCTTGGACAGGGCCTGGCCGATGACCTGGCGGGTGTTGCCCCAGATCTCCATCGGGTCGTGCTCGACCCAGCCGGCGCGGGGAAAGATCTGTTCGTGCTCGAGCTGGCCGGTGGAGATGATCGAGCCGGCGTGGTCGAAGATGATGGCGCGGGTGCTCGTGGTGCCCTGGTCGATGGCGAAGATGTACTTGTCACTCATGTCGGAACTCCTGTGTCGGGACGTGGTTGGAATGGGATGAGAGATGGAAAGGGTCTGGCGGGATGCCGGAGGATCAGGTGAGGATGGGCAGCAGCACCAGCGAGGCCCAGCCGGCGAGCACTCCGCCGATGACCGGGCCGGCCACGGGAACCCAGGAGTAGGCCCAGTCGGAGCCGCGCTTGCCCGGGATCGGCAGCAGCGCGTGTGCGATGCGGGGGCCGAGGTCACGGGCCGGGTTGATGGCGTAGCCGGTCGGCCCGCCCAGCGAGGTGCCGATCACAATCACCAGGAACGCCACCGGCAGGGCACCGAGCGCCGCCATGCCACCGTTTTCGCCCTGGCGTCCGTCACTGAAGCCGATGATCACCAGCACCAGCACGAAGGTGCCGATGATCTCGGTGACCAGGTTCCAGCCATACGAACGGATGGCCGGCCCGGTGGCGAACACGCCGAGCTTGTTCGCCGGGTCGGGCTCCTGATCGAAGTGCTGCTTGTACGCCAACCAGACCACGACAGCGCCGAGCACCGCACCGAGCATCTGGGCGGCGATGTACACGAGCACCGACAGCACGTTCACCGGCACACCGGAGCCGAACTCGGTCGCGTCAGAGGCCACCAGGCCCAGCGTCACCGCCGGGTTCAGGTGCGCGCCGGAGTTGTACGAGACGATCACACCGGCGAAGACCGCGAAGCCCCACCCCAGGGTGACCATGAGAAAGCCGGCACCGAAGCCCTTCGTCTTCGTGAGGGCGACGTTGGCGACGACGCCACAGCCGAGGAGCACCAGGAGGGCCGTGCCCACCAGCTCCGAGAGGAATACCACACTGAGATTGTCCACATTGACCTTTCGTGTTCTCAGCGCACGCGGAAGGTTCCGCGCACACCGTCGTGCAGCAAGCGGTGAGGAGCGGAGAAGTCCTCCGCAACTCACCTCGAAAAACTAGAGAGCGTTCACCGCGTCCGTGGCGGCCAGGTCGACCCCGTGCACCTCACGCAGCTCCCGGCTGGCCTGGGCCACCTCGTCGGCGCTGGTGGCGGCATCCCAGCCCAGAACGGGCGCGAGCACCCCGACCAGCTCGTCGAGCAGCGCCACGGTGAGCCCGCCGACGAAGGCAAGGCTGGTGCGGCGCAGCAGCAGGTCGATCAGGTGGGTGACCGACTCCTCGCGCGCCAGGTACTCGATCTCCCGGCGGGTGTAGAGCGGATTGTGCGAGAGCGGCGCATCCGGGGCTTCGGTCAGGAAGTCGATGATCGCGCCGGCCCGGGTGCCGTACCGGGTGAGCAGGGCCTGGGCGCGGGGGCGGCCGACCTCGTCGCCGTTGGCGGCGAGCCAGACGGTGTGAGCGGCCGGGGTGGCCGGGTAACCCTTGCCGCCGCCGATGGCGAGGCCCTCGGTGGACACCGTGCGCGGAACGCCGAGCAGGGTGAGGATGTCGCCGCTGAGGTGTTCGGCCAGGGCGCGGAAGGTGGTCCACTTGCCGCCGACCAGGCTGAGCAGGGTGCCGGGGCGCGCTCCCAACGGGCTGGACTCGATGCGGTAGTCCCGCGACACGAAGCCGGGCGCCTCGTCGTCGTGCCGGGGCAGCGGACGCACCCCGGAGAACCTGAACACGATGTGCGAGCGGTCCACCACGATGTCGGGGAAGACGTGCTTGACCAGGTCGAAGAAGTAGTCGATCTCGTCTTCGGTGGTGCGGATCGGCTGGCTCATGTCGTGCTCGAGGTCGGTGGTGCCGATGAGCACCCGGCCGGCGAGCGGGTAGATCAGCACGATGCGGCCGTCGTTGTTCTCGAAGAAGATCTCCCCGCCGCCGGTCGCGGCGAGCAGTTCGGGGTGGTCGAGCACGATGTGCGAGCCCTTGGTGCCGCCCATGTAGGTGCTGGCCTGGCCGAGCGCCGAGTTGGTCAGGTCGGTCCACGGGCCGGAGGTGTTCACGACAACGTCGGCGGCGAAGCTGAATTCCTCGCCGGTGACGGTGTTGCGCAGGCGCACGCCGTCGGCATCCATGCCCACAGCTTCGATGTAGTTGGCGGCGCGGGCGTGCGCGCCGGTGTCGAGACCGTCGCGGAGCACGTCAAGGGCGAGGCGTTCCGGGTCGTGCATCGACGCGTCGTAGTAGGTGGCGGTGTACTTGAGGCCGGGGTTCAGGCGCGGCAGGCGTTCGAGCGACTTCTTGCGGCCGTGGAACTCGTGCTTGGGCACCGAGCCGCCGTCGCGGGAGAAGGAGTCATAGAGCACCAGGCCGACCTTGATCAGCAGCGCGCCGCGCTCCTGCGCCTTGCCCTGCTTGTGGGTGAGGAAGCGCAGCGGCGCGGCGAGCACCCCGGACAGGGCGGAGAACATCGGCACCGTGGTCTTCAGCGGCTTGACGTAATGCGGGGCGATCTTGAGCAGCCCGTTGCGCTCGGTGACCGACTCCTTCACGAGCCTGAATTCGCCGTTCTCCAGGTAACGGATGCCGCCGTGGATCATGTGCGAGGACGCCGCGGAGGCGCCGGACACGAAGTCGCCCTTGTCGACGATGGTGACGTCGACGCCCTGCAGCGCCAGGTCGCGGAACGTGGCGATGCCGTTGATACCGGCCCCGATGATGAGGACCTTCGCCGACGGACGCGCGGCCAGTGCGGATCGGGCGGAATCAGCGGGCGAGGAAACGGGGATGGACTGCACTGTTCACTACCTTTGTTCGTTCTTCGGCCGATGGATGACCCTGTGCTGTTCGGCTGAATTGGTGCGGACGGCCCAGCCGGGTTTGCGCGGGGGCCCTCCATATGGATTAATCAAGCTTGAGTAGATCAATCACATCCGGTCAAGCCGGGTGAACAAACGTGCAAGGAGGGGCTGTGAGCCTCGTCGACGAGTCAGCGCAGTCCGATCGGGTGCGGGATGCCCTCACGGCCGCGCACCTGTATTACATGCAGGACCTGACCATGGATGCCATCGCCCACGAGCTGCACACCTCCCGCTCCTCGGTGTCCCGCCTGCTCAGTCACGCCCGCGCGACCGGCCTCGTCGACATCCAGATCCGCTCCCCGCTGGACGCACCGAGCCGCCTCGAACTGCTCATCCAGGAGCGCTTCCACATCACCGCGCACGTCGTTCCGGTGCCCGATCACGCCACGGATGTGGACAGATTGGAGCGGGTGGCCCTCTCGGTTGCACGGATTCTCGGTCAGTTCTTCGACTCGAACATGGTGATGGGCATCGCCTGGGGGTCCACGATGAACGCCATCAGCCGTCACGTGACACCCAAGCAGACCCACGGGTCGCAGATCATCCAGCTCAACGGCGCCGGCAATATGCGCACCACCGGCCTCAGCTACGCCAGCGAGATCCTCGGCCGGTTCGGCTACGCGTTCGGCGCACACGTCCACCAGTTCCCGGTGCCGGCGTTCTTCGACAACCCGGCCACCAAGCAGGCCCTCTGGCGCGAACGCAGCGTGAGCCGGCTGCTCGAGATGCAGTCCCGGATGGACGTGGCCCTGTTCGGCCTCGGCTCGCCGTTCTCCGAGGTACCCAGCCACGTCTACGCCGGCGGCTACCTCGAGGAGGCGGACTACGCCTCGCTCAGCCGCTCGGAGGTAGTGGGCGATGTGGCCACCATCTTCTACCGGGCCGACGGGTCCACCGACGGCATCCAGCTGAACGCCCGAGGCACCGGCCCGGACTTCACGGTACTCAGGCAGACCCCACGACGGCTCTGCGTCGTGTCGGGAACGGCCAAGCTTGCCAGCCTCCGCGGCGCGTTGAAAGCCGACCTGATCACCGATTTGTTCGTGGACGAGAGCACCGCCCGGGCCCTGGTCGCCAACGCCTGACCCAGCGGCGGAGGTCGCCGGGTTACGCCGGGAATACGCCGGACCGGTACGCGTTGAGATATAACTGACAGTAGATACGTGCTCCGGGGTCGGTGAGAATCCGAACCGGCGGTGAAAGTCCGCGAGCTGGAACCTGCTTTTCGGGTCCCGGTTGAGCTGGTGAAACTCCAGCACCGACGGTTAAAGTCCGGATGGGAGGCGCACGAGTCGATGGTTCGTTGTGGACCGTCGACGGTTTTCGCGTACGCGAAATCCCCTCCCGGAGCGCCCAAACGACGGGACAGGGAATGCACCAGCAGCACACGCTCGAGCGCACGATGCGCCGAGCCCTGCAGCTGGCCGGCAACGGCCCGGCCGAGGGGGTCAACCCCCGGGTCGGCTGCGTGATCCTCAGCCCGGCCGGCGAGATCATCGCCGAGGGCTGGCACCGCGGCGCAGGCACCTGCCACGCCGAGGTGGATGCACTCGCCCGGCTCGACCCGGCCGATGCCCGCGGCGCCACCGCCGTGGTCACCCTCGAACCCTGCAACCACACCGGTCGCACCGGGCCGTGCGCACTGGCCCTCATCGACGCCGGCATCGGCCGGGTGGTCTACGCCGTCGCCGACCCCGGACCGCACTCGTCGGGCGGCGGCGACCGGCTGCGCGCGGCCGGCATCGACGTGACCGGCGGCCTGCTCGCCGACGAGGTGGCGGCCTTCCTGGCCGACTGGCTGGTCTCTGCGCGCCTGGGCCGCCCGTTCGTGACCGTGAAGTGGGCGTCGAGCCTGGATGGCCGCGCCGCCGCCGCCGACGGCACCAGCCAGTGGATCACCGGCCCGGCCGCCCGGCGGGACGTGCACGAGCGCCGCGCCCGCGCGGACGCGATCCTGGTGGGCACCGGCACCGCCCTGGCCGACGACCCGTCGCTTACCGCCCGCGCCGCCGACGGCACCCTGCTGCCGCATCAGCCGCGGCCCGTGGTGGTGGGGCGCCGCCCGGTGCCGG
>NZ_SOGI01000050.1:2380-23210 GCF_004403385.1 Cryobacterium sp. TMT4-31 | reverse complement strand
ACCCGCCAAGGCCCCGGCGGCGCCCTCACCTGGACCACCCCCGCCGGCAAGACCTACACCTCAGCCCCCACCAACACCGACCCCACCACCTACGACCCCACCACTTACGACCCCACGACCTACGACAGCCAGCCACTCGGCCTCAGCAACTCGGCGGTCTCGCCACCGACGCCACCGGAACCACAGCTGCCGGCCCCGTCCAAGCGGTCGGCCTCCGCGTCTCGACGCAACGGCGAAGAACCTCCCCCGTTCTAACCGCCCTACCCAGCTGCGCCTGTTCGTCACCCGCCCAGCAACCGGCGCCCCAATCGGCGCAAAGACGTCCGCCCAGGGATGCTAACCTAGAGGTTCCTGGGCCCCCATAGCTCAGGGGATAGAGCACTGCCCTCCGGAGGCAGGGGCGGCAGTTCGAATCTGCCTGGGGGCACATTTTTTCACGTGACACGCCAGTTCGGACTTCTGCCACCTAGTTCGGACAATCGGCATGCGAATTCCGGGAGTTCATCCCGCGGCAGTCCATGAAACTGTTGCGATGACTCCGTTCCATTCCCCGTCGGGTAGGAGCGGATTGCTCCTCGTTGCGTCGATTCCTGTGCCGTTGACGCGGCCCCCAGCGAGTGTCACCATTAACACATGGCTCGAACCCTTGAAGCCGACTACCTTGTGGTGGGCGCGGGTGCCATGGGGATGGCATTTACCGACACGCTAATCGACCACGCCGACGTGCGCGTCGCGATGGTCGACCGCCGTCACGGGGTCGGCGGGCACTGGCTGGAGGCGTACCCGTTCATCAGGCTGCATCAGGCCTCGGCGTTCTACGGCGTCGCCTCGAGCATGCTGGGTGGCGGCAAGCTCCAGGTGAGCGGACCGGAGACCGGGCTTCAGGAGCGGGCGAACCAGGCGGAGATCACCGCGTACTACGGGCAGATGCTCGACCGGATGTTGGAGACGGGCAAGGTCGACTTTCTGCCCAACAGTCACTTCGACGGCGACCACACCGTCGTCTCGCATATCGCAGGGGTTCAGTTCGAGGTGCCCGAGTCGTGCCGGATCGTGAACGCCCACTACCTCGCTCCCAGCATCCCGGCCGAGACGGCACCGCCGTTCGATGTCGCCGACGCGGCTCGCGTCCTGCCCATCAACGACCTCGCGCGGCTGGAGGAGGCGCCGAGCCGGTACGTCGTCGTGGGCGCCGGCAAGACCGCGAGCGACGCCTGCATCTGGTTGCTTGCGCGCGGCGTGGACCCCGACGCGATCTGCTGGGTCCGGCCTCGCGACCCGTGGATGTTCAACCGCGCGCTCATCCAACCTGAGCCCGCAATTTTCCTCAGAATGGCCGCCGACGTCATGCAGATCTCCGAGGGCGCGGCCTCGCTCAGCGGCTTGTTCCTGCAGCTCGAGGACGCCGGGATCCTTCTGCGTATCGACCGCTCGGTCATGCCGACAATGGCCAAAACACCGACTCTCGCGTCGTGGGAGCTCGACCTGCTTCGCTCCATTTCAAACGTCGTCCGCCGCGGGCACATCGAGTCTGTGGATCGCGGCAAGCTCACCTTCGCCGACGGCGCCATGCGGGTTGCGGATGATGCCCTCGTCGTGCACGCCGCGGCGGACGGCCTGAAGTACCCACCCCTCGTCCCAGTGTGGCGACAGGAGGACATCACGCTTCAGCCGATCCGGACGGGCTTCCCGTGCTTCGGCGCCGCCCTGATCGGGTACGTCGAGGCCACCCGCACCGACGATGCCGAAAAGAACCGGCTCTGCCCGCCTTCGAACTACGGCAATTCGATGTCCCAGTGGGCTAAAGCGACCGTTCTCGGCACCCGGGCCGCGATCAACTTCACTGCCCAGCCCGACATCAAGGCGTGGTCGGACGGGGTTGCGCTCAACCCCGCGCGAGTGCCGCCGGGATACCCGCATTCCGCTGCGTTGGACGACGCTCGCGAACGTCTTGCGATCCACACCCGTCCGGCGCTGGCGAGGCTCGTCGAGCTGATGTGAGCTCAGCCTGTGCTCGGTCGCTCTTTGAGTCGCGCCACCGCCCGAGCTGGCCCGGCGGGGCGGCGCGCTTCTGCTCACTGTGGGGTGGGGCAGGATCGCGTGTCCGATGTGCGGTGGCAAAACCATCGACCTTGCACGGAGCTACTTCCGCGCAATTACGCGTGTCCGACCTTGGTAATTTGTCCGGACTGGACTGTCACGCGACCACATTTGTCGCGTGACACGCAACTTCGGACTTCTGCCATCTAGTTCGAACACACCGCAGACCAGCTCGTGGGCGTTCTGTACTCGTTAACTCGCACCGTCACTTTCCGGGGTCTCGTCACCGGACTGATCTGGCAACAGTCCCAGGGTGCGGGCCCGACGGTAGAACGTGGCGCGGGACATCCCGAAGTCGCGTGCGACCTGTGCCGTTGGTTCTCCGGCTTCGATGAGTCGGTTGGCGTTGCGGATTTGTCGGTTCGTGATTCTTCGCGGTCGGCCACCAAGGTTCTTGCCGGCCTTGCGGCGTCTATCGATCGAGTCGAGCACACGCTCACGCTTGATTTCGTGTTCCATCTGCCCGAGAGCAGCCAAGACTGTGAACAACATGGATCCCATCGGTGTCCCTGTGTCGACGTCTTCGCCGCCCAGATCGAGGACGCGAAGCTCAACGCCTCGGTCGCTAAGCCTTTTGGAGACGGCAAGAACGTTCTGCGTCGACTGCCCCAGCCGATCCAGCGTCGCGATCACGAATGTGTCGCCAGGTTCAAGCGCTGCGAGTGCGGCATAAAACTGAGGACGAACTGCCCGCGCTCCGGAACTCCCCTGATCAATATATAGGTCGTCACGCCGCACACCCGCCGCCAAGAGCTCGGCCCGCTGCACGTCAGTATCTTGCTGCCGAGTCGATATCCGGGCATAGCCAATCAGCTTGATCACAGCACTCCTTAGTTGTCTCATAACTAACGATGCGCACTGTAATTCACGTCGAGGGTTATGCAACGTAGTTGTAAGACTCGACCCGTAGTGAGATTCAGGTGATTTCGGAGGAAGTCCAGATCACGGCGAGGAGACGTCTCGAATCCCTAGGGTTTCGAGACAGATGTGGGCTATTCCAGCTCCGGTGGCAAGTGGGCCTTCAGAGTGGGCGCTAGCCGGTCCGACGGACACATCAGGGGTGTGCCAACGACGAAGCACAGGATGCAGCTCCCGACCAGTGCCAGTACCAAGCCGCCTTGCGGGTGCCCCTGGAAAGTGCCAATGAGAACTACAACCGCTCCAGCCAAGGCAAGAACGACGCCGCACAACACGAGCGCACCACCAAGACGAACTGATCGAGACAACCCCGATCGAGAGGTCCCCGCTGCAGTGATATCGCGGCCGGATCCGTCCGGCTCTCGCGGGAGCGTCGTCGGCGGTGTCAGTATCCGGTCACTGTGTCGTCTCGCAGTTTCGAAGGCCACAGGTGACGGGTGGGCGACGTAGCAAGCGCAGCGCCGTACTGCTCCGGCGCAGACACCATACGGCCTACGAATGTAGCCAACATGATGGTTCCGATGCCCGCTGCCACCGCCCCAAACACGATCGGGTCGGCCTTACGGCGCATTCTCGCTGCTTCCGAGCCGATTCGCTGAACCCACGCGTCGGTTTCTTCGCCCTGAGGCATTGTTTTCCTCGTTTCGGCGACTGTCGAGTGCGGAGTGGCAGGTGCTCGTATGCGCGACGATTGACACCTTAGGACATGGGACGGCAAACGCATGATCGATGTGCGTGACCAACGGCTCCGAGAGGTCGCATATGCTCGGGCCATGTCGCGAAGATTTTCGCTAGCCACCCGAACAACTCTTGGCTTGATAGGCGGGCTCGTTTCAGCGGGGCTGCTGGCGGGGTGCAGCCTCCTCGAGCTGAGGACGTCGTCTCCCGACGAGGTCGAGACAGCGAACCTGCGGATCTCAGCTGATCAGATCAGCTACTCCTTCGACGGCTACTGCGGAGTCGGAGTGAAAATCGAGAACCTCAGCCCCACGCCGATCAAGTTCAACGAAAGCGACCTTGCAGTCTTCGACGGCTCAAGCTCGACCGAGTGGGATCTTCCCTTCGGCGGTCGCGCCGGATCAGTGACGACGGAGCACCGAGGTTATGCGATCGGCGAGTTCCCCTCGATCATCGAGCCGGGCGCCACCGCTACGGATGCCTTCGTCGTGTACTGCAAGGAAGGCAACACGTACACAGTCACCGTCACTTCACTCGACGGCGACAGCGCCTCATTCGATTTCACCAGCGCGCCAGGCGGTTGACATGGGCGCAGCTACGATCGGGCACCTGCTGGTCGTCGGCCTGTTCATATGCGCCGGGTTGTTGTTCGGCGTATAGGTGCCGGGTTGTTGCGTACGGGTAGCCGCCTGCGGGTGCCGGCTCCTCCTCTGAGCCCAACCTCGGTGTCTCATAGCCTCGGTGTCTCGTATCCCATACGAACAGCGGCAGACGCTGCTACTGCGGTGTCCGCGGGAGCAATACCCACGAGACTTTACGCGTCGGTAGGGTTTCGAAACAGGCAAGCCCAACAGGCGTTGAGAAAGTTGCTTTGGGTCCGAGGGTCAAACCCCGAGCTGCGGGATTCCAACCAAATAGCCAGTGCAGCCGGGCTCTCGAACTTTCGCTTGGGGTGGGTGCGCTTCGCAGGATTGTGATCCGATCCCAACGGGCATGGACGGTTGCCGGTCATGGCAGGCCCTGGAGAATCTAGGCTGCCCGAATTGGGGGCAGAACGCGAGGAGTAGGGACCAGATAGATGGCGGAGCTTGCCTACACTGCCCACTACTCTCGCAAGAGGAGCCGTGTTGTTTTTTTCGGTCCGCCCGGACAGAAGAGAACGATCAGAGGGTCCGGTCCGTCGTTTCTACGCCGATGCAACTGCGGATAGGAACTGATGCGGATCGACTACGCGCGTTGGCCAGGCGACTAGGCATCTTCAGCGTCGTCGGCTAGAGACCCTAGATACACCTTCTGTCCGTTTCGTTCAAAGGATTCGCCGTATGCGCACGACCCGGACTGGCCGCATCGCCCTCACGCCCGCTGTTTTGCTCGCCATCGTGGTCCTCAGCGGATGCACTGCGGGGCCCCCGATAGAACCGTCAGCGTCCGTCGCACCAACACCAGCGGCAGCGAGCGTTTACACCTGCGACGACATTGCCGCCCTTGATGACGTGGCACCCGTTTTCGTCACCGCCGACGGAACCGCGCCGACCCCGGTGGCCGCGATCCAGCCAGCGTTTAACCTCATTGACTACGTCGTGCCAGCCCTGGGCGGTCTGTCCTGCTCCTGGCGGGTCGGCCCCGCGGTCACCAACCCGTTGCTCGACCCGGTCGATTTCGACTGGGCTTACGTCAGCGTCAAGGTCGTTCCCGTCGGCGCCGACTCTTGGGCGCCCTACACGGTGGGCGACGACGCCTTATCGTTCGGCGACGGCCCTTCCGCCACCGCGATGACCATCGGAGGCATTGAAGCGGCGACCGGGTGCGGCTACGACACCGGCTGCTTCATCAGCGCGCCGGTCGGCGATGCCTGGGTCGAAATCGTGTTGAGCACGAACTGGATCCAACGCGACGGTTGGTATTTCTCCGGGCTGACGCCCGACGCGATTCTGGCGCAGATGCAGCCGCTCGCGGCATCCGTTTTCACCGCTCTGACGGATGCTCAGCCCGGCCAGTTGGTCTGGCCGACGGTCGATCTGGTCGAACACGAATCGGACTGCACCCGCGCGGTGGGGTCGGAGGGCATCGCCACGGCTCTCGGCGTCGACTCGCTCGAATACGAAGTCCGGTCCCCACCAAACGGCTTGACCTACTTTGAGAACTACGTGGCGCAGCGGGCCGGGGTATTCCAGTGTGATGTGGATGCCGACGTCCCGGCCGACTTGATCGGCGCCGGGGTTTGGGGTACGTCGGTCACGGTCGGTTACGACCTGGCCGGACTCGTCGACACGATGGTCTCCACACCAGACACCCAGGCCCTGCCGACGATTGCGCTGAAGGGCGCGGTCGAGGGTGAGCACGCCGTGCAGATGTGCTCCGACGTGACACCGTTCTGCGTCGTGATCTTCTCACTCGGCCAGTCGGCCTACCAGGTCGCGTCGACCAGCGACACGGTGGCTATCGCCGAAGCGATCATCGCCCACACCCGCTAGTGGTCATGTTTGTAAGTTCGTCGAGGGTTATTGACTGTCCGACAACGCGACACTGTCAATGGACGACAGCCTCCATCGTCTGGCTGGCAAAAGAGACCTTAGATGCACCTTCTGTCCGTTCATTCAAAGGATTCGCCGCATGCTCAAGACCCGGACTGACCGCATAGCCCTCACCGCGCTGCTGATGCTGCCCACTCTCGCGCTTGTAGGATGCGCCGAAGGGGCCGCCGAGGCTCCGGCGCCCACTGTGGCCAGCGCACCCGTGTCGAGCTCGACCCCGACTGCAACCCCCCAAGTCGGAGCGGCGGAACCTGTGTGGCCAAACGACCGGTGTCAGGACGAACAGCTCGCCGCTGAGCTTGTAGAGCGTCCCGACCTTTCTACAGCGACCCGGGAGGGGCTCGCGATCGTGCTCACGAACGTGTCGGAGCAATCCTGCTCCTACTACGGGGGACCAGGAGTGCTGTTGCTCGGCGCCGACGGCACTAATCTGGCCAGCCGTGACGACAAGATATTGGGCCCCATCGAGCCGGAGGCCGGGGCGCTCGCCCCGGGCGAGTCGGCCCAGGTGGAAGCGCTCCTCACGTACGTCGTCACGTACGACTGCACGCCGGCGAAAGTGACGACAATCCGGGTGCTCGTGACATCGGATGGTGCTGGCCCGGGCATCGACGCGCCAGCTGATCTGCAGGTCTGCGGCGACGCTTGGACCGACTTCACGGTCGGGTCACTCGTTCCTGCATCCTGACTCCGCCGGATGCCGCGCTGCGCTCGGCAGGCCGTCGTCCTGTTGAGACTGCACATCTGAAGCACTGTCTCGTTACTTATGTGTGTCATATCCCATGGGATACGAGACAAAGGAGATCGCCTGTTCAGCGACGAGCGGCAGCTGACTTGTCTCGCATCTGGACCTTTCTCGCATCCGTACGGCTTCGAGGCACATGACAGGCTTCGTTCGTGGGACGATACCGTCGGCGATAGGCGGCATCTCGGTAACGACGGGTCGAAATCCGAGGGAACCCGTTATGGTTCGAAATACGTACGAGCCAAGGGGACGGGCCAAGCGATGCGAACGAAGACTGTCCGTCCAGAACGACTACTCGGGAGGCACATGCAGATGACCGACACCGAATATCGCCACTCTTCGAAACGACGATTGTCCGTTCTGTTCTCGCCTATCCGTCTCGCCCTCTTACTGGGGTCTGTGGTGTAGCTGATCGTGCTGAACGTGATCTACATCAGCAACTCCGGCAATCCGTCATGGGCTGGTCCCGCCTCGGCCTTTCCGATCCTGGTGTGGGTGACAGTCATGCTAATCACGGACAGCCGTATCGGAGGGCGGGGAAGACGTAGCTCGAGCATTTCGGTCAACCCCGAAAACGTCGAGCAATGCCATGGTCACCTTGGATGAGTTGAAGAGCTCCCTTCCTCCCTGAGCTGCCCCCTTCACGTGTCTCGCAACCGATCTGCCTCATAGCCCATGGGATACAAGACGCTGTCTACCCGCTCTGAGTCAGCGCGGGCAACCAGGTCGATACGCCAGATAGCGATCACAGACCGCCGCCACAAAGCGCCAACAGCCACAGGCTACGTGCGGCAGTGATGAGCGGTCCGGAAACGATCATTTCCGATCGCAGCTCGCCCCATTGGAGGATTTCGACAGCTTTGCAGCAGGGTCAGCCAAGCCAATCCGGACTAATCTGATGGCTGTGCAAGTTACCTGCTCCTTTGTTGGTGGCGCTGGCCATCTTGTTCCCCAGCTCCCCCTCCTTCGAGCACTGACGAAGGCCGGCCACGACCTCACTCTCGTTGGTCGCGCATCCGGAGTCCGGTCAGCCCCCGCTGGGATGTTCCGTCGAATCGTCACCGCCCCCGATCGTCGAATCGAGGTACGCAGTGAAATTGCCGCACTGTTGCCGGTGGACCGGGAGGCTGAGGTGAACGTGGTAGCCACGTACTTCGCCGGGGATGCGGCGCGCCGATCAGCGGAGGCGATTGAGAGCGAGCTTGCGGATTCAGACCTGATCGTTTGCGACGAGCTCGACTTTGGTGCGATGGCGATGGGAGTGCGAGCCGGCATGCCGGTCGCAGTCGTGTCTGTCATTACCTCGGGTGCCCTCGTGCGTCCGGCCCGAGTGGCGGATGCTCTGGAGCAGCTTCGTTTAGAGTTGGGCGTATCCGAGCCGCTGAATTACCTAGGCGACCGTTTTGTCATCCCATTCGCTCCTGTCATGCGAGACCCGGAGTTTCCGCCACCTCCCAATGCGCTATGGCTGCGACCCGATAGGGGAGCGATGACGGACCCTGATGGTTCAATCGTGGCGACCCTCGGAACTGAGTTCAACACCGAGTCGGGTGATCTATTTGAGCGCATCATTGGGGCTTTGTCCGAGCTAAACGCCCCTGCCGTGTTGGCTGTCGGCCGAGACCTCGACCCGACACGATTCGGCCCAACGCCTTCGCACATCAGAGTCGAGCAATACGTCGATTTTGCAGAGCTGATCCCTCGCGCCAATGTCGTCGTACATCACGGCGGAAGCGGACTCTTCGTGCGATCCATACTCGGCGGAGCATCACAGCTAGTCCTCCCGATGGGTGCAGACCAACCATTCACGGCCGATCGCGTCGAAGCTCTAGGAGTCGGAGCAGTCCTCAACTCTCAGACCGCGGGGACAGCAGATATTGCAGAGCACATGGCGGAGCTACTAGCTAGCGGAGAGACGAGAGCTCGAGTTCTGGCGTTACGAGCGGAAACTCTCGACCTTCCGGACCCGTCAGCGGCGGTGGCAGACCTGGAGTCTCTCGTAGAACTTCGCTCCTAGAGGGGCACCGCCGAAAACGCTGTCAAAACGCCTGTTCAATTCAAAACCTGTTCCCAGGTCTTGATTACGAGTAGTTTCGTGAACAGCAGTTCTGGCACCTTTGTGAGCTGGCATCCAGAGTCACGCATGCTGTAGCTCGGAAACGATCGATTCCGGTCGCGTCGGCCGGGCTCCACTGACAGGATGAAAGGGTCCCCACCTCTCCATGGCCTGCGCGCAGCGGGGCCCTGCTCCTTAGAGACATGCGACCCGACGACCTGATACACCTGGTCGCTCTGCGGAACAACCCTGCCGTGAACCACTTTATGCTGCGCACCCACGTCGACCCCGAGGCGTGGTGTCGAGAGTGGATGACGATCCCGGACAGCGAAACGGACTCTTCCTGCGTTGCCCAGCTCGATGGTGAGATCGCCGGTCTGGGCTTCCTCGACGTCATCGACGGTATGGGCCAGCCCGGGATGCCTGAACGCACGCAGGGCGTCATGGGTTACATGCTCGAACTCGACCTCGCCGGGAGGGGGTCGGGACCGACCTGGCCCGTGGTCTTCTGTCCGCAGCATTCGACTCGCTCGAACTACGGCGCGTCGTCGCGAGCTGCAATGCCGACAACGTGGCGTCAGCCCGCGTGCTCGAAAAGGTCGGCATGCGACGGGAGCAGCACCTCTCGGAAATTTGTGGAAGCATTCTCAGAGGAACATATTTGCCGCATGGAAAGTGCACGCGAACCGGAACGACATGCCTTGCACGAAGTAGCCAACACGCGTGCACGCAGCGCTCGGGCATCCCGTGCCCATGCCTGGTTGCAGCTCGCTTATGCGGTGTTGATCGCCGCGTACGTGGGTGTGTTCGTTCTCACTGGATCGGCCGAGGGAGGCGCCGCAGCATTCCGCGGCAACACAATGGCGCTGATCCTGCCGCCTATCCTTGTGTCTTCATTGCTTGTCTCCGGGACGAGCGAGCGGTTCCGTGGCCGGCTCAGGGCGTCGATCGCCCAGCGGGTCAGCTTCGGCGTCTTCTGTGCGGCGTTAGTTGCACTACTCATCTGGGGGATCGCCGGGCCCGGGTACCCATGGTGGGTTGCGCTCGTCCACGCGGTGGTGACTCTCCTGCTGTGTGCGGTCCGACCCGCATTCCTGCTGCGGGGCACGGCGGCGTCCTCGGCCGACGGTGAACCGTGGCGGCGGAACCCGCTTCCGCGTCCGGCGCAGGTGACGACGGTGTTGCTTGGCGTCTACTTCGGTCTGACCAGCGCGCTGGTCCTGCTGCCTGTCGTATCGTCGCTGAGCACAATTCTCGGAATGCTGGCCGTGATTGCGGCCACGCTCGCGCGAACGGCGCAGTGGGGGCTGCTCCGCACCGGATACGATTAGCGACTCCCGCAGTCAGCCTTCGCCCTAGCCACGCTCGTGATGTTCATGCTGGCGGTCCTGATCGTCACCTCTTATCCGGTGACCCCCGAGATCACTGTTGTTGCGGGTGCGGTGGTGGCAGTATCCATCATCGTCTCTGCATTCGTGCCCAGGCGGAGCGATGGCGCATCCCAGGCATGATCTTGATGAGGGGCTCCTCACACCGATACGTCTCTCACTCATGGCAGCACTCGCCGGCGACCTCGAGCTGGACTTCGCCACGCTACGCGACCTGCTCGAGGCGGATGACTCCGTGCTAAGCAAGAGCATCTCGCACTTGGGTAAGCTCGGATATGTCAAGGTCACGAAGGGCTATGTCGGCAGCCGCCCACGCACCTGGGTTCGCTCCACGAGCAAAGGCAAGCGTGCTCTCGACCGCCACATCCGGGCGCTGCGGGAGATAACCGGCACAGAATAAGTAGCCTTTAGAACGGGCGCTGACCTGAGGTGTCTCATAAGTTCGATGCCTCATAACCCATGCGATACGAGTCACAGGAGATCGCCTATTCACGCGGCGAGCGGCTGGTCAGTGTCGGGTCGAGCGACTGGAAGCTAACTTCGATTAGGCTCGGCACAGTCGAGGAGCTCTGGGAGACCTGCACCTGTCGTTCGGCGGAGTCGTACTGGAGGGTCTGCCTGGACACCTTGTTGGCTGCCGCTTGATATTCAGCGGCGTTGAAACCCACAGACTCGACGATGACGAAGGGCAAGCCGGTTGTTCTGTAACAGTACGACGGCCTCGGCCGGAGCTGATCTCTTGAACGCCACATGCATGGCCGGGGTCTTGTCGAAGAACGCGTAGCCGAACTCATCCGGAAATTGCTCCTCGATGGCTGCGGTGGCGGTTCCAAGCGGAGCGTAGTTTGCTTCCCAGACCTCATCGTCTCCGGGAATGGACGCGTCGGCGGGCGGAGTATGTGGCAGGACCTGCTCGGTACCCACTCCCAATACAGCGCTGGCCCCCGCAGCATCATTAGGTTCGGATACGGGAGGTGTAGCGCAACCGGACAAGACCAGCGCGGCTAGCCCGGCCGCAACGAAGCAGGAAGCAGGAAGCAGGAAGCAGGAAGCAGGAAGCAGGAAGCAGGAAGCAGGAAGCAGGAAGCGAGCTTGCTCATTTTCGTCCTTCAGAAGTTGTTGCCAGCATTCGCTCGAGCCAAGTGGTCGATCCGCGCCGAACGGATTCACCCGTCCATTCAATAATGTCCGGAACATGCCACTCGGGACCCGCCCAATCGCGTGCGACGAGCGGCAGGAGATTTGTTTCGTATCTTGACCTGCCTCGCATCTCTAGGGATATGAGACAGCCTGCGGACATCAGCACTGCGCCACCATCACGCCAGCAAACTTCTCAGATGATCGGCGGGTCGATGTGCGCACCGCAGGCGCCCGGTCTCCGCGTGCTGAAACTGGGCGACGTCGTGACCGCCGTCGACTGGCGTCGCGATCAGCGCCGGGTGGGGATTAGCGAGTAGGTGCTTCGATCGTCATCTCCGCAAACGGATAGTGGCAGTCCGCTGTTGCTGGCACGTCTTCACAATCCCGGTCGGGGTCGAGCATGATGTAGCCGTCTCCCGTGAGTTCGGATGGAACGGTGACAACGACCGACTGACCGGAACCCTTCTCTATTCGGGCGCCTGTCGGTGTGTCACCACTTCCGAGCCGCACGATTACTTCGCCTTCCGTAGCGTCCGTTATGGGGCAATGCTCTGGCGTGGTTGTCACCGTCACGGTTTCGCCTGCTATTGAGGTGGGCGGAGTGACGCGGAGCATCAGCGGGGTCTGCTCACAGTCAGCGCCGACTTCCAAGGCCGCGATTCGCGAGCTCTTCGCCTTTAGTGGACGTGGATTGGCGAGGCTTGCGTCCACTACCTCCCGCTCGCCCAGCGGCTCGGACAGGGTCACGGTGAATGGGGTTGCAGGGTTTGACGGACAGGCGTTGATGCCGCCTCGTGGCCGCACTCCGAGCACGAGGCTCACCTGGTCGTCGGTCTCATCGATACTCACCACCTCAATGCGCTCCTCCGCATCATCGCCCCCACTGCAGGTCTCCTCGGTCACGAGAAGGCGCAACTCCTTCGACAGCGGATCCGGCGGCGACTGGAACTCGACGCCGGGCACAGTCAAATCACCCAGGTCCACGGTGAGCGCACACCGGCTGCTCGAAGCGCCGTACCAACCCGGTGTGAGGTTCGTCGCGTCGTCCACCCAAGCGACCGTGTGCACCTCACGGTCAGGAGCGAGTCCCGGGGACACCGGATCTGCCACCACTTCAATGTCGCGCATGACGCCAACGGTGTCTTCCGTGGATACCGCCACGTACCAACCCTCCCCCGAGGGCACGCCCACTGGACTGCCGTCGTCCCACACCGCTTCTGAGAGCGCGGTGTGCCCATGCTCGCCAATGGAACTCATCGGCACACGCGCCTCCAGGGCCTCACGGGAGATCGACAATCCGTCGCACAAGAAGACGTCACCGGCGACAAATGGTGTCGGTACGATGCTGGGCTCTAAATCAGCAGCGGATCCTGCGCATCCGGACACTGCGAGCATCACAAGCACTGCGCCTAGGCCAGAGAAAGCGATCCTGTGCATGCTGCCCCTTTGTTTTGGATGCTCACGTGGGCGGCAGGCTCTCGCTCAACCACCCCGAGTGCATTTTCGAACTCGTCGGTTTCGTTCGTTCACTAGATAATGTCCTGAACGGGCCGCGGAGTTCTCATCAGCCTCGAACTGGGGTGCTTGGGAACCCAAATCGAGTTGTCATTACGATGTGACGCGTCTCGTAACCCAGCTGACTCAAAACTCATGGGATTTGAGACGCGATCGACGCTCCTGTGGACGCGACGCGCAACAGGCGACTTGTCTCGCATCCTGACCTGTCTCTCATCCGTAGGGATACGAGACAGGCGGCGGATGACTAGCGCCCCAAGCCATAAAGAGGGCTTGGCTGGGGAAAATCGTTCGAATTTGATCGAAGTGTGACAGACGACATCATTCGGCTTGGAACCCATGGGATATCGGGATGGATGAGCAAGCGTTTTACGCCTCATTGCAGATCATGCGGGCACATGTTCGGCAAAGCTAACGCATTCCTGGATCGCCTGGATACCCATTACCCAGCAGGCCCAAACGAGTATCAGCGCCAGAAACAGGGTAACCACTGCGGTCGCAGTCCTCGCTGTATGGATCGGACGGGCAAGAACAGACAACAAGGACGCAGCCGCAGAGAGTATCGGAATAAGTACAGACACAATCATCACAGCCACGACTACGGGGATCTTAGCGGCGTAATGCGACTCCGGATAGTCGTTTGGGTCAAAGTTGAACCCGGAGATGAAGGCGATGAACGTCGATCCCAGGGACACGCCCAGGAGTGCGACCGCCAGGGACAGCCACGCGCCTCCACTCCACTGATTCCACCATTCCTGCTTCTTCGTGGTGGCCGTCGCAAGCGGGTCCCTAGCCGCACTCATGACAGGCTCAGGCGTGCTCGCATGCTGCGGCGTGCTCGTGAGTACCGGGCCCGAGCCGCCTCCGGGCGGATACCAAGGACCCCGCCAGCCTCAGCGATGCTCAGTCCCTCCCAGACGACGAGGGTGACCAGCTCCTGGTCGCGTGCCGAGAGCGAGGCGAGTGCAGTGATGGCCGTGTCGTCGTTGGACTGTGGCGCGATGGGCCAGGTGTGTAGCTCGTCTCGCAGCCGGCTGGTGAGCGCCAGCCTGCGCATGCCGCTCCGCCGGTGTGCCGCCAGGACGTTGTGGGCGATGCCGTACGACCAGGCCCGTCTTTCATCCTCTAGCAGCGGGAGTGTGTCGCGCCGGCGCCAGATGACCAGGAGGGTCTCGGACAGGCAGTCCGCGGCGTCTTCGTTCGGTGTCACCCGCCGCACGAAGTAAGCCAGCAGCTCATCGGCAACGGACCTGATGAACTCCTCGACGCTCACCGTTTCCCGAACTGGGGCGTCCACCACGGGCTCTCCGCCCATCATTTGAACTCTCCGAGACGCTCAGCGCAAGACAGCTCCGAGTTAGTCTCCTTAATGAGTTTCGGTTCGCCGGCGGCAGCCGCGGCTGCCACAGCGGTCATCCGGTCAACGTAGCTCTGAGCCCCACTGCCGAACTCCGTTCGATAGTTGTCGGTGTCAGAGATCCAGGATGCGGCCAGGGCTTGGTCGTCCTCGTTGCCTGACGCGTGAGCTGTTATCCACATGTCGGTCCAGGTGCACATTGCGAAGTCTTCGTAGAATTGCATGATGAGGCCCTCCTGCATGCGCGACTGACCAGGGCCTTCTTTGGCGCCAATCTTCGCGACGAGCCGTGAGACGTCAGCGATCGCAGCATTCTTCGGCACGCCGGGCGGCAACGTGAGGTAGTCCGGGTAGGCCTCGATGACGACTTGCGGCGCGTCCTCTGCGCTGGGATCGATCCATTCGGTGTCGTCCACCTCGGTGCTCGTGGACGAGTCCCCGAAGACGCCGGTGCGGGCGTGCAAGGAGTTGCCGACTGCCGGTACCGTTACACCGACTCCGGCCAAGGCTATGAGAGTGCCGATGACCAGGCGGTGACGGCGAGTGAAGCCGGCGAACTGGCGTCGGCGGGCGGGCTCGTTGGCAGCCCGAATCTCGGGGTCTTCGAGCAGGGCCGTCAGGGCCTCTGTCGCACCGTGGGCTCCAGCCGAGACACGAACGTGTCCCAGTGCCCGAATTCGGGCTTCTACGTCATCCGTTGAATCGTTCATACCTACTCATGTCGGGCAACTGGCAGAACGTGACAAAAATCCTTTGCACGTCCTTGAACTCTTCGCCGACAAGAACTCCCCCCTGACGAAACGTAACGTAGGTTTCGCATTCCACGGGCGCCTTCACCAGCTGCTTCACGGTGAGTGCGGCGAGGTGGTCAAGCATGGACGAGTCTGGGCCCCGGGTTCCCGACGGCCGTAACCGGACAATCGTGGATTGTGGTGTCCAGTAAGCTAAGTGCCTCTTATCCCATGGGATACGAGACGTCGGAGATCGCCTTTACAGGCGACGAGCGGCACGGGACGTGTCTCGTATCCAGACATGCCTCGCATTCGTAGGGATACAAGACAGATTCGAAGCGCGCGGGCTTTGTCGATGGCTCCTCGGGACGATCCCTCCCTACTGCCGTTGTGACAGCACACTCGCGACAGGGCGGCCGCACCTACTCGGCAGTCGCTCGCGTGCTGGTGCCTCGAGGATGATCGGCTATGTCAGCGCGGTTCATTGCAATGGGCGTTATGACGGCGCCGAGTGCGATCAAAGCCGCTCCCCCGACGCAGGCAACTTGCCACTCGAAGGCGTCGTACGCGATCCCGCCCAATAGGGACCCAAGCGCGCTCCCGAAGAGTCCGGCTGCACTATAAAGTCCCATCGATCGCGCAACGCGCCCGTCAGAAATCTCTGAAAATATCGCCTGTTCAATGGGGAACAAGGTCGCCCAAGCGACACCAGTGGCAATCCACAAAGCTGCGACGACCAGAGGCGACTCAGCGAAAGCGAGACCGGCGGCGAAGACCGAGCTCATGGCAGCCGCAGCGACGACCGCCCGGCGCCGTCCGAAACGAATTACGAAACGATGAAGATATGTGGGTAGAACCGCCGCTGCGATTGAGCCTGGCAAAAAGACGAGTGCGATGCCGACAATGCTCAGGTTGAAAGCACGTTGAAGATGGAGGAGCAGCAGAATACCTAGCGCAGCCTCAGCAACGCTGGTTATCGCCACGGCTACCATCAACGGTCTTAGACGAGACGTCAGGTTGGCGCTAGCGGACGGAGCATGGTTGACCTCCGGTTTAGTCGATATCTCGACAAAGTCGCTGCGGGGACGGGCGACGACGAGAAAGGCTGCGGCAATGACACTTACAGCCGCCGACGCAACGAATAGCAGCGCATAGTTCTCAACGAAGCCAAGGAAAACTAAGCCCACAACAAATGAAGCCCAAGTCCCTGTTTCTTCAGCCGAGAGTAACTTGGCGAACGCTCCGCTTGACCGTCCGGACTCCTCGCCGACCATGGCTCGTAAAGCGACCAGGGCAAAGGAGGACCCAATACCCGTAATGGCTGCTGCCGTGAACGCGAGCGGGAGACTCACCAGTGCATCGGAAAGAGCGTAGACACCGAAAGCTACGGCGATCACGAGGCTCCCCAAGACGGCGACAAGCCACTTAACGATGGAGTCAGCGATACGGCCAGCAAAAGGTCTGGCGATGAAAGCGATCACAAGCTCAGTTGCCAGCAGCGCCCCAATCTGGCTCGGGTCAGCTCCAACAGCCTCACCCGCCCAGAGAGGAACGATGAATGCCATTAGGGCAACTGGCCCTGTAGTCAGGCTAGCCGCTCGATAAACCCTGGACATGTTCCCCGTTTGAAGCTCGCTAACCATGAGCGCAAGCATAGGGGCGACCGGTTACCTATCCCATCTCCACGAAGGGGGCGACTGCGGCTGACGACGTGTCTCATATCCGACGCGTGCCAAAACCCATGGGATACGCGACAGAGTCGCGTGGAATGACCGTCGGCAGGTGTCCCTTGTCAGCGGCTTCTGTCCATCAGAGCGGGCCGCGTCCTATTGTTGGCGAGTGAGCGATGATTCGCGGGTCATTGATCCGGTTACGCAGGTTGAACTACTGGTGCCTGCCTACGGCCCTCCGGAAAGAGCGATTCGCCGGGCCGCTCTAAAAAGAGACGGACTTCTGCGGGCGATTCAGTTCTATCCCGAGTGGCCGCATCCATGGCCGTTTTGGGACGAACGCGGTGACGTTTCCGCAGAGGATCTCGGGCTAAGCGATGCACTTCGGGAGGACCTACGTCGCTGGGGCGACGAGTGGGATACGACGTACCGGTATGACACCGGCTGGCCGAGTGTCGCTGCGCGGGATGTGTGGATGAACGAAGGGGATGACCTCGCCGAACGCGTCCAGCGTGAGGTCTGGGATATCGCCGATGTGAGAGCCGAACACCGGGGATTTCGGGAATATCGACCTTGACGCGAAAGCCACTTGCCGCGGTTGAAGCTCTCATCCGCCTCGCGCGGACCGTCGGTGTCTCGAAACCGTTGTGACTCATATCCCATGGGATGCGAGACATCGGGCACCTGCCGGCACTGAGTCCATGGGCCCTGAGCTCCTATTTCCGGACACGGACTATCCAGCCGACGAGTACACCGTGATGTACGCGCGGACTTTGCAGGCTCAAGACGCTGTGCTGCATGGCACCACCAGTTTCTGCCACCCTCACTCCGCGTTCCGCTGGGTCTTCCGACGGGTGAAAGCGCACGGAGATCTGGTCGATTCGAGTCACGCGACCCGTGAGGTGAGTCCAGACCAAAGCCTCCGTTGGGTGCCGCCGCGCTTCGGCGTAAGTGTCCAGCTGTAGAGAGATTGTTCGGTGGCCTGCAAACAATTGGGTCGCCCAGTCGGCATCCATCGACACGAGGTGCCAGTCGACGTGCTGATCGAGTGCGACGTCGAAGCCGTCTTCAGCGACCTGCCATTCGGTCAGCCACACGTCGGTCTCGTGTGGACCGCTGCTCGGCTGAATGTCCTCAGCGTCGACCGCTCCCACGTCCTTTTCGACGAGTGGGCGGAAGGAGAAGACGCCGAGACGCTCACGACTGCTCGCGCCGAGGGAATCTTCACGTTGACTCCGCCCAGGCATCGCCAAAGGCTGCTCACTGCTTGGGACCGTCATTCAGCCAGAATACGAACCCCAGCAGCTGAGCACTACTTCTCTGCGGGAGGCCCGCCTACGTCACGAAGGTTGCGGACAATGCGAGGGGTTCGAGGCGTCTCATTACCTATGCGCCTCGTATCCCATGGGTTTCGAGGCACGTAGGCTTTGAGACATGGGGATCGCTCGTGGGGTCCACCAGACTGGCGCGGTCTTCGAAACCGAGACTAACGTCTGCAAGTATTGACGCCATGATGCTAAACGGCGACGGCGGCCTACAGATCAGTTACGGAAGCCTTCAGCTCAGTGACGGAGCTCTCTGGTCGGGAGATCTTGAACACGATCGTCTGCCTGAGGAAGTCGCGGTCTATTTCGCTAAGAATGGCGATCCGGGCCAACGATACGGCGTGGCAAGTAACGAGCGCGCTCCCCAACACGTGTTGAGGAGACTGCTCGACGATCTCGAACCCGGCGTGTGGGGAAGTGTTCTGATGAACCGAGCCACGAGTACGGAGACGCTCGAAATTGCCGCTTCACTTCATCCTGATTCGGATGGCATCATCGGCAATCATCTCAATGCTTCAACGGAACGGATGAGACGCCTCAGAGGTAGCTATGTTGTCGGAGCTCAGTTCGATGTCTTTTTCGAACGCGTTAGCGCTAGTGAAGCTGAACGGGCTCTCCTTCACAAAGCCATCGATGAACTCGACAATCGAGCCACACTGGGCGCAGCTTGGGACACCGTTCGTCCACCGCCGCAGATCGAATGAAGAGCGCCCAAATGCCAACCTGAATGAGGCCGAAGAAGTGTCCCCTGACCTTTCTGCCTCATAGCCCATGGGATACGAGACATTGAGCTCAGCCCGAAGAGGGTCGGTCGCTTTTTGAGGGAGTGTCCTGTGCACCCGAACTTAACGCCATCGACAGCTACGGAACTGACGCCCCATCCGCCCACGGCGGCTCGACGCTCACGATTTACTATGCGTCTCGTTGCGGCCCGACCTGAGATCGTTCCGGGTGCTTCGCATCCGGAAGTAGTCGGCCAGCAAGAATCCGCCGAATACGACGAGCGCACCAACAAACACTTCGCCTACAGGCGCTCCCGTTAACACCCAGTACAGGAACGTGCTTCCTGCCATGGCGGTGGCCCAGAGGATCGAGGTCAGGACTTTTCTTTGGTGGCGTTCCATAAGACGGACCATTTTCGTTGGGGTAGCTGATCTCAGCACTGTTGCCCTCTGAATCGGCATGAGTGCGCAAAGAGCCACTTCGGCACCTTGCACCGTTTGGCACTAGGTGAGCTTCTCGATTTTCCTTGTGACGTTGTTTCGCAAGCGGTGAAGCTTCCACCAGGCTCGCAGTCTCGCGCATTTGAATCGTGCCGAGTTCCGCGAGTCCTGGCAGGCCGCGTTTCGAGAGTTCTCGCTCCACCAGCTTCCTGTCGTCGCTCCCCGGTCGCTTCAACCACGGCGTGGGCACTCTTCACACATTTCGATGAGAGAGCATGCGCAGCGATAGCGGCGTCGACTAGGCACTGGCACCTGCCTTTCGCCGATCAGGAGGGCGTTGCCTGGCAATCTGCCACCTTCCCATGACGATCACTCCACGCGAGCAATTCCCGTGCGCACAGGCGTTCTTGCATCAACACAAAAATCCGGCCGTCTGCCTCGTAACCTACGTGTCTCGGAACAAATGGGATACGAGACGCAAGAGACGCAGACGTGCGACTGCTGTGTGCACTGCCACTAGGCGATGCTTTCAGTCGTAGGTGATCCAGTAGCTGGCGGTTACGACCACAGTGTTCCCGGCGATCTCAGTCGTAAAGTTGATGGTTCGCGGGTCCCAGAACGATCCCGACACCTGTCCGTCATAGGTCGTCTCGAGGTAGCTGGTCAGCTCGGTAGTCGAGGAGTCCTCCCCGGGGCGAACTGTAAACGTTGACCAACACCCGCCCGAGCCGCAGCTCTTGTCCGCAGCGATCGCAGCCCCTTCCGGGAAAGCAAGGGAGGAGGCCGCTGGGACGTCTCCCTCGGTTGATAGGAGGCTCAGCCAGGCGCACCAAATGAGATACGGGATGATGAGTGCCATCCCGATCGCCACCCAGACGGCAATGATGGATCGATGGCGCTTGGACCGGATAGCGTTCACAGGCACACCCTAACGGCGTTCGCTGCTGTCGGATTCGGAGACGGCTTAGTCACCCTCGCCGTACATGCCCGCAATGGGCGCAAACTCGTCGGCGGTCTGTGCCTGGGCCGCGCCGGGCGCCGCATCGGCGGCCATCTGGTCGATGACCGGCTGCGGGAGGGGCTGACCGGGTGTTACGACGACGACGGTGCCATCGTGGAGGGTGATGTCGCGGGGAGCGTTCATCGTGAGCACCTGCTTCTCGAACTCGGAGAGCTTGCCGTCCCCGTTCGAGTCCTCTTCAATTGGCGCGGAGCCCTCGGCAGTCGCCTGCGGGGTCCTGTCGGTGTCGGGCAGAAACGAGGCGTCCCCAGTGGTACAGCCGGTGAGCACGGCGAGCACGAGCAGGCCTGCGCCGGCTGCTGTGGCGGCACGGATGGTGGTCACTCGGTGGCCCCCTCTAGTTGCACTGACCTGGAAGGGTTGACTACGCGGGCCGCTGGGGGCTTGCCTCCGAGGCGTGTGGCGATCTGTGGCGATCTGTGGCGATCTGTGGCGATCTGTGGCGATCTGTGGCGATCTGTGGCGATCTGTGGCGATCTGTGGCGATCT
>NZ_SOGI01000050.1:0-2354 GCF_004403385.1 Cryobacterium sp. TMT4-31 | reverse complement strand
TGTGGCGATCTGTGGCGATCTGTGGCGATCTGTGGCGATCTGTGGCGATCTGTGGCGATCTGTGGCGATCTGTGGCGATCTGTGGCGATCTGTGGCGATCATAGTCGTGGCGCCAGTGGCCGGATGCAGCAAGCCATCCCGGTGAGGGATCCTCAGACGGATACCCGCCCTCCCATCAGTGGGCGGTGCTCAAAGCCCGGCAGCGCGGCTGACCTCGGCCAGGCGCTGCTCCAGGAAGGCGCGCTCCGCAGCGTTCGCCGTGAGCTTCATCGCGCGCCGGTACGACTGAGCCGCGCCGGCGGCGTCGCCGAGGCGGCGCAGCAGGTCGGCGCGGGTGGCGGGAAGGTAGGGGTAGTCGGCGAGCCGGGGATCGGTCGCCAGCTCGTCGAGGAGCGGCAGGGCGGCGGCCGGACCGTCGGCAAACGCCACGGCGGCGGCCCGGTTGAGCGCGACCACCGGGGTGTTCCACACCGCCAGCAGCCGGTCGTAGAGGTGCACGACTCGCGGCCAGTCGGTCTGCTCCAGGGACGGCGCCATCGCGTGTACGCCGGCGATCGCCGCCTGAAGGGTGAACCGCCCCGGTGGGCCGGACGCCAGCGCCCCGGCCGTCGTTGTGAGCCCCTCCAGAATCGCGCGCTGGTCCCAGCGCGTCCGGTCCTGGTCGGCGAGCAGGAGCAGCCGGCCCTGCTCGTCGGTCCGGGTGGCCCGGCGCGCGTCGGTGAGGAGCAGCAGGCCGAGCAGGCCGCGGGTCTCGGCCTGCTCGGGGAGCAGCGCGGCAAGGGTGCGCGCGAGGTGCAGGGCCCGGTCGCAGAGCTCCTCACGGACGAGCGCGTCCCCCTCGCCGGCCGTGTGGCCGGTGCTGAAGAGCAGGTGGACGGCGGTGAGCACGCTGTCCAGGCGCTCGGGCAGCTCCGCCCGGCCCGGAACCCGGTAGGGGATCCGCGCTTCGGAGATCTTCTTCTTGGCCCGGGTGATCCGTGCCGCCATCGTCGGCTCGGAAACCAGGAAGGCCCGGGCGACGTCGGGCGTGCGAACGCCGCAGACCAGGCGCAGGGTGAGGGCGACGCGGGCCTCGGGGGCGAGGGTGGGGTGGCAGCAGGTGAACACCAGCCGGAGCCGGTCGTCCGGCACCGCGGCGTCGGGCCAGTCCAGGTCGGCCGGGTCGTGCGGATTGACGGTCGCCGGCTCCACGAGTAGCGGGAGCTTGCGCCGGAGGGTGACCTCGCGACGCAACCGGTCCAGCGCGTGGTTCCGCGCCGCCGTGGTCAGCCACGCACCGGGCCGCTTCGGGACGCCGTCCCGTGTCCAAGCCTGCAGCGCGCTGACGTACGCCTCCTGCGCGCACTCCTCCGCGACGTCCAGGTCGCCCGCGACGCGCACCGTGGCGGACAGCACGAAGGCCCACTCGGAGCGGTGGGCCTGCGCCAGCGCGGCAGCGACCGCGTCCGCCAGCATGGCGGACGCGGTCGGCTCGAAGCTGGGAGCGATCAGAACGGGTTCGTCGTCGGGTCCACGAGCGGGCGAACCTCGACGCCGCCGAAGGGGGCTGGGCAGAGCTTGGCGATCTCGACGGCGTGGTCGAGGTCGCGCGCCTCGAAAGAGTAGTAGCCGCCGAAGGCCTCCTTGGACTCGACGAACGGGCCGTCCGTCACCGTGCCGCCACCCTTGATCGATTTGGCCGTCGTTACGGGCGCGAGCGCTCCCCCGCCCGTGAGGGTCCCACCGAGCTCGGAGACCTGCTTGGTGAACGTGTTGTGCGCGTCGACCAGCGCGCCCCACGCCTCGGGCGACATGGTCGCGTAGCGCGCCTGGTCTTCGTAGATGAGGACTATGTACTGGGACATGGAGCTGCCTCCTGCATTAGGTCGCGGGCCGGTCTGTCCGGCTCCGTCATTAACTACGACGAACATCCTGCCGCCGGATCGACAGCTAGGCCGGGATTTTCTTCAAGATTTTTCCGGCGCCGCCGCCGCCGTGCGTGCCGGAGTCCGCTTCGCGTGCTGAAGTGCACTCTAGCGACCCCGCCTGACGCTGCGTCTCGCCGCCGAGCGGCGCAACGAGATGCGGCCCGCAGAAGCCTATTTGTAAAGCGGCAAGTTGCAGAGCCCCGCGGAGCCAGCAGTGTCACCCGGTGAAGGCTTGGGCACAGGATTCATCCTGCGCAGTTTGTCCGGCCAGACCATCCAAAGCCTGAACGGTTGCCTCCGGAGCGGGTACGGCCGGTTCGCTGGGTGTCTCTGGCGCGGGCGCATCCATCTCTTCGGGTGCAGGTTCATCAGCGGGCCTTTCTGGCGTGATAGCAGGGAGCGCGAAGGGCTCATCGGCCGCGAGTTTGGCGAACAGCTCATCCGCCA
>NZ_SOGI01000018.1:0-19302 GCF_004403385.1 Cryobacterium sp. TMT4-31 | reverse complement strand
CCCGGATCATGGACGACTGGGGCAAGAACCATGCCGGGCCTGACAGGCCAACACCCTCACATAACTACAGGATCAAGGGCTACGAAGAAAGTAACGGGGCAACCGGCGGCGCGGCCGCAAGCTACGGCTACGAGCTCGCGCGGCACGCCTCCGCGCCCACCGAGGAGAGCGGGGTACTCGCGCCTATCTCCCGCATATGCCCGATGTTTTAGGCCGTGCGGACGCCCGCCGTCATGTTTCTAATTCGAGTGCGGAGATCATGCCGGGCCCGAGTTGGAGCCGTGCCGCCTTTGCGTTTTCATCGAGGTGGTCAATTCTGCTGGTGCCGGCGATGATCATGGTGTTCGGTGAGTGGGCGAGCTGCCAGGCGAGACCCACTTGGGATGGGGTGGCGTGGAGCTTAGTGGCAGTGGCGATGACCGAAGGCAAGTCGATGACCTTCTGAAGGTTCCCGTATCCGCCGCCGAGGGGAAAGTACGGCACCCACGCGATGCCGTGCTTTTCGCACAGGGCGAGCATGTCCTCATCGCCCCTGCTAACCAAGTTGTAGATGTTCTGCACACAGTCAATCCCTGCGGGCAGCGCTGTCCTGAGCTGGTCGAGGGTGATGTGGCTGAGCCCGATGCCAACGATCTTCCCTTCGTCGCGAAGTGCAGTCATCTCGGCCAGCTGATCCTCGAACGGGACGATCTGGTCACCCTCGGCCAACAGGCCGGGGGTGAAGTCCATGCGACGCAGGTTCACGATGTCGAGCCGGTCTGTGTCCAGGGTGCGGAGGTTTTGTTCGACCGCTTCGCGCAGCTCGAACGGCGTCTGCGCGGCCCCGAGGGGGATCGGGGCATTCGGCAGCGGTTTCGTGCCTGCTTTCGTCGCGATCACGACGTCATCGCGGACCGAGCCGAGCGTGTTTCGCAGTAGCTCGTTGGCGAGGCCATTTCCGTAGAATTGTGCGGTGTCGTAGTGCGTGATTCCCAGATCGAAAGCGTGGCGGAGCACCGCAAGCGCGTTCTCTCGTCCCGCAGCGTCCGTGGCCGTCCGGGTGATTTGCCCCATGCCGTACCCGATCCGAGGGGTGGCGCGGCCGGATAGGGGAAACGTGCCCCCGGGGGTCGGGCGGGAAACGGTCGATGGGATCGGCCCGATCATCGTGTAGCTCCGTTTATGACCTCGGCGACGTCGATCAGTCCGAACCAAGAGTCAGCTGCGCTGCGCATCTGCTCGGTCAGGGACGAATACGGGTGAGGGGTCTTGCCGGCGGCAGTGATCGCCGCGTCGATGTAGTCGCGGACTAACCACACGTCCCGCGGCGCTGCCCCGGCCACGGCGAGGGCGGCCGTTGTTCGTTCCAGCGTCCAGCCCAAGGCTCCTCCGATGTCATCGGGGGTCAGGCCGGAGAGAACGAGGTTGGCGTTTAGTTCGGTGCGCGTGTCGCCGCGTTCAGAACGGGTCAGGGACATGAGAGCTTCTTTCTCACCAATCAGGTGTTGTCTTATCAACAGGATGCGCCTATTGTGTGGATATGTCAACACGCTCGGATCTGACGGCAAGCACGGACGCGACCATACCTTTAAGTCTGTCCGAGCGGGCGTTGTGGTTCGCGTGGAAGCGGGCGCACGAAGTCCTGCGTACCCGCGTCGCCGAGGACGTTCGGGCGGCTACGGGGCTTTCAGACCCCGACATAGCGATCCTGATTCACGCCACCGACGTCGACGCGAGCGTGCGCCAGAATCAGCTCGCAGTCGTGCTCGGCTGGGACAGGACCCGCCTGTCTCACCACTTGACCCGGATGGAGGAGCGGGGTCTGGTCATCAGACGGCGAGTCGCCGGTGGCGTCGAGGTCGAGGTGACCGACGCAGGACTCGAGATCGTCGCCGCGGCGCAGCCGGTCCACGCTGCAGCTGTGCGACGGCACTTGATCGAGCCATTCACCAGCGTGCAGGTCGAGCACCTCAGGCAGGCCCTTGATCGCATCTCCGCGCCCGACTCGATTTAGTTCGCCTGCGCCGCGCGCGACGTTGAGCGCCGCCTCGTCGCGGGCAACGCCCAGGTCAAGTGTGCTGGCGATGTCGACGGCGGTCGTTTGTGCGAGTGTAACGTGACGGCTATCTGCACTGCCCAGGGGCGCTCGTTGAGTCCGTGTGCCGGCGGTTGAGCGACATCGGGGGTCCTCACTCGCACGTCCTCACGGGGTCGGCGAATGACCGGCACGCGTTTCAGTCCGGGGAGCCCGATAGGGAACGCCTGGTGAACGCTCCCTATCGGTGCTTGGATCGTCTATCGCGGTTGAAGGGGCAGCTGTAGGTAGGAGGCGTGCTCGCCTCCGGTGTGCACTACATGCTGGCCGCTGTTCGCGCCGACGTACTCGCGGATGCCGGGCATCATCGTGCCGAGCAGATTACGAGAGCTGACTACGAAGCGCAGCTGCTCCCCCGGGTGGAATACCAGCCCGACCGGCAACAGATCGATTTCGATTTCGATGATCTCACCAGGTGCGAGCTTCTCAACCCGGTCGAAGGTGTGGGCGGGTACTTCATCCGTCGACAGCGTCTCGTCGAGGTGACGCATAGAGACCCGCAGTCGACCGTCCGCGCCTTTGTATTTCAGAATTGTCGCACCGCGGTCGGTGAGGTCGTGTGCGATTGCGCTTTGATTCGGAACCGTGAACGCTTCCAGCGGTGTGCCGTAGGCGTCGAGCTTCTGCACGAGCACGAAGAGGTCCATGTCGTCGCAGTCGCGAGCTTCGACGAAGAGACGCGCCTTCGGGTAGCCCACCAGCACCGTCTCGTCGGCAAAGCGCGTGAGGAAAGACACGGCGTCGGGGTTCGCCGCAACACTGTATCCCACCGGCATCTCGGCAGCGGGCGCCGTGGTGGTAAGGGTGCGCGAGCTGCCGTCGAGGAAAAACTTTGTCGCCGCGGAGCCGGCCGGTGGGAAGCGGTCGGCCGGGATGTCGATCTGGTCGCCGCCTTCAAGGTCGAGCAGTGAATAGCGCACGGGGGGCGTTTGCTCCCAGCCGTTGTCGTGGTCTTTGAGGAAGTGGTCGAAGAAGCGGCGCAGCTCGTCCTGGTGCTGCTCGCCGTAGTAGTCGGGCCACTCCTGGGTGTTGTGGATGCGCAGCCACTTCTGATTCGACGCCATCCGGCGCCACGCACGGAAGGTGCCAGCGGTGTGGAGAGTATTTGAATAGCTGGCCACCACGTATGCCGGAACGGTGATCTTGTCGAACGCCGGAATTTTGTTCTCCCATAGGTCGGTCATCAGCGGGTACTTTTCCGCCTCGCCGATGATGTCTTCTTTTTCGTTCTTGCCGAAGAAGCTGCCTTCTTGAAGCTGGCGGGCAAAGCCTGTATCGGGCATGCCGCCGCGCATCACCAGGTCGCGGTAAACGTCGCTGACGCCTTCCCACGGGTTGATCGCCGCCAGGTGAGGCGGCTGCTCGGCGGCGGCGAACCACTGCGAGACGGCGAGGTAAGAGGTGCCGCTCATGCCGACCTTGCCGGTGCACCACTCCTGCTCCGCCAGCCACTCGATCACGTCATAACAGTCGCGGCCGTCTTGTCGGTCCCAAAGAACGCTGCTGCCCTCGCCGTCGACGATGCCGCGCATGTCCGGGTTGCAGATCGCATAGCCCTGGGCGACCCAATACGCCGGATCGGCGCCTTCGAACTTCTCCAGTCCGGAGACGATCGAGTTGGGCAAACCCACTAGGCCGAACACGCCCATCACGGCGAGTGAGGAGCCCTGAGCCTTACCGTACGGGCTCCACGCCATGATGACCGGCACCTTCTCGGACCCGGCGGGCCGGAACACGTCGGCGTAGATGGTGACGCCGTCGCGCATCTGCACGGGCACGTCTTTCTCGAACACGATGTCAACTGGAAGCGGCTTGAACTGCGGGGCGATCTGGAAGCCCGCTTGGAGGGTTCGGGTTCCGGGATCGAACGCGGTCAGCACTCCGGTGCGCGCCGGGGGCAGCGGGGTGGAAGGGACGTACATTCTCTGGTCTTCGCTCATCGCGGAGCTCCTCTAGTCTCATGATCCTGGACCAACTCTCGGATCGGTGCGAGCGTACGCCCAAAAACTCTATAACTCAACAGGCGTTGAGAAAACGAGGGCGAAAGAGCTATATTGGGACAATGTCGATACAGAAGCAGCCATCACTGACCGTGCGGCGCGGGCGGCGTCCTGGTGGCGTGAACACCCGGGCAGCGGTGCTCGAGGCCGCCCGGGCTCGGTTCGCCCGGGAAGGATTCGCCGCCACCACGATCCGGCTCGTCGCTATGGATGCTGGGGTAGATGCATCCCAGGTGATGCAGTACTACCGGTCAAAGGATGAATTGTTCGCCGCGGTGATGGCTATTACTCCGGCGGCGCTTGAGCGTTTCAGTACCGCATTTGAGGGTCCGGACGAGCACCTCGGCGAACGCGTCGTCCGCGCTTACCTGAGTGCATGGGAAGGCGTGGCCGAGGAGTCGGAGCCGCTGATGGCGATGCTTCGTGGCGCGATCGTCAACGACACCGCGAGCGGGCAGCTGCGCGACTTCATCCAGTCCCGCCTGCTCGACGGCACCCGCGACCGCCACGACCCCGACGCCGTCCTCCGAGCTGGACTCGCATCCTCGATGCTCGTCGGCATCGTCACCGGCCGTCGCATCATCGGAGTACCCACACTCGTCGCAGCCGGCACCGAAAAGCTCGTCGCCGTCGTCGGACCAGCAATCCAACAGATCCTCGTCCCCATAGCAGCAGCCGCGCACCCCAGCACGGGCCCACGCATGAGCGAGCCTGTACAAGGGCAGCAGCTATGACTTTCTTGAGGAGCCGTCGGTCGATCGGGAGTTCGGCGGAACATGCTAGACGACGAAGCGCCAAGCCTCCCGCCCCGGGACAGGCCGAGGCGTCGTTCCTGACCCGCTATGTGACCCGAGGGCTGCCCGCAGCGGCCCCGTCTAACGCGACGGTCTCCGACGCACTGGAATTCGCTCGTACCGGTGCAGACCGGATGGCCATGCACTTTTACCCCACCCCGACCCCCGGGAACGTCGCCGAGCTCGCCGACGCCTGGGATCTGCACCCCCTCCTCCGAGAGGACTTGCTCGCCGGCAACCAGCGCCCCAAACTCGAACGCTACGGTGACGTGCTTTTCCTCGTCGTCCGCTCCGCGCGCTACGACGACACCCGGGAGGAAGTTGACTTCGCAGAATTCCATATTCTGCTCCGCCCGCACGCGGTAGCGCTGCTGTGCAAGAGCGGGAAATGGATCGACGGCAGCGACGGGACCACCATCTCCCAGGAAGACCTCGCCGATCCCGAGCGCCGAGAACGCACCCTCCTCGCCGACGAACACCTCCTCAGCCTCGGACCCGAAGCAGTCGTATACAGGCTCCTCGATGCCATCGTCGATGGCTATACACCTGTCCTCCATGGCCTCGCCATCGACAAGGAACAAATTGAACGACAGGTCTTCAGCGGAGACGCGGCCGTCGCCGAACGCATTTACCGCCTTAGCCAAGAGATCATCGACGTCCAACACACCGTCGCCTCTATGACAGAAGTCCTCCAAGCACTCCGCGGCGGTTTCGGCAAATACGCGATCCCCGACGAACTGCAGACCTACCTTCAAGACGTCTGCGACCACCTCGCCCGCGCCAGCACACACACGGCAGAACTCCGCGACGCCCTCGCCCAAATCCTCAACGTCAACGCCACCCTCGTCGCCCAACGACAAAATGAAGACATGAAGAAAATCTCCGGCTGGGCCGCGATCCTCTTCGCCCCCACCCTCATCGGAGCTATCTACGGCATGAACTTCGACGTCATGCCCGAACTGCACTGGGCATTCGGATACCCCTTCGCGATCGCCCTCATGGTCGGCTTCGCCACCCTCCTCTTCGTAATTTTCAAACGCAGCAAGTGGATGTAGTCGACGAGGTGGCCCGCAACAATAGATACACCCATTTACGAACTGGCCATCGAGGTGGTTAAGGACTAGGGCGCAGCAAAGCGCCCCGTAGCCCATGGCGTACAAGACACTGACATTGCTCCAGAGCGGTGTGAGAAACCAGTTCGATGCGCAGAATTGCGATCACAGAACGCCGCCAAAGAGCGCAAAAGTCACAGCTCGGATCTCATTGACGCAATCCAGTGGAGTCATCGCGCAGTGTGCCTAGCGGAGGTACACGTCAGCTTGACGTCAGATTGCGCAGCGAAATCCGTCCACTTGGAATCGTATTTGCATTTGTTGACAGCACGCTTGTCCGGCTCTTCGAGTTCAACCTGACAGATCGGGTGGTGGGCATAGACGGGTCAGCGAATCGGCTATGTGCGCGTGAGCACCCTCGATCAGAGCACGGCCCGTCAGCTCGACGGCGTCGACGTCGACAAGGTCTTCGAGGACAAGGCCTCAGGTAAAGACGTGAACCGGCCCGAGCTGGAACGGATGATCGATTTCGCCCGAGACGGTGACACTGTGCTCGTTCACTCGATGGACCGTCTTGCCCGTGACCTCGATGACCTTCGCGCGATCGTGCGCCGGCTCACAGCGAAAAAGGTGCGGGTCGAGTTCGTCAAGGAGCAGCTCACCTTCACCGGCGACGACAACGCGATGGCAACCCTTTTGCTGAACGTGATGGGAGCGTTCGCGGAGTTCCAGAGATCTCTGATCCGTGAACGTCAACGCGAAGGTATCCATCTGGCAAAGCAGCGAGGCGCGTACCGCGGTCGCACACCATCGCTGGACGACAAGAGCGCTACCGAGCTGCGCGAGAAGGCCGCGGCTGGCGTCCCGAAAACTGCCCTCGCCCGCCACTATGGCATCAGTCGGGAAACCGTGTATGCCTACCTCCGCGCCGAGGTCTGAACGTCGCATTGGGTGCACGACCGTGAACAGCTGAGCGCTCATGGTCGTTTGCACCGGTCGCGGATACACGCGGCAGGCCGCGGCGCCGGCCTTCGCGTGCTGAACCTGGGCGGCGGTGACGTCGACATGGCGACGCCCATGGGTTCCATGCTGTTCACGATCATGGGCGCACTCGGTCAGACGGAACACGAAATCAAGCGAGAGCGCGTAATCGACTCGGTCGCCAAGCGCCGCGACGCCGGCAAGAATCTGGGCGGCCGCACCCGTATCATCACCGACCGCCAAATCCGAAACGCCCACTACCTCATAGAACGCGGCGAAACAGCGGCCCAGGTCGCGCGCGATCTCGGAATGTCCAGAGCAACCTCCTTCCGACGAGAGTGCGCCATGGGCACCATGCCCGATCAAGTCGCAGCTGACGACACCTTGACAATACGTTGACGCCATATAGCGATCACAAAACGCCGCCAGAGAGCGCCAGCAGTCACAATCGCTTCCGGCGAGATAGGCAGCTCGTAGCGAAGACGAACGAATTCGCTACGACGGTACTTTTGCGGCACCTCACACCGGCCTCCTCGCGATTATGCAAAGGGTCCCGATGAGCACGTCGAGGTCGGTGGAGTCGATGGGTTGTCGCGAGAACCAGCGGCGGTAGTACAGAGGCCCCAACGCGAGCGCTGCGATGGTGTCCGGGTCTGCGTCGGAGGAGATCTCGCCGCGGTCGACCGCTGCCTCCACTATTCGCCGGATCGGTGCCGCCCAAGCCTGCTGCAAAGTCCCTTGAACCTCCGCCACGTCCGGGTCGCGCTCTGCGGCGTCGAGGATCGAGGGCAGCAATCGCGTCCAGCCCTCCGTTTGTAGCCGCTGTGCGAGTTCGACCAGGTGGACTCGGATGTCGGATTCGAAGGCACCGGTGCTGACAAAGTCAACGGACCAGCCGAGCTGTGCGCATGCGTCTAGAAGCAGTTCGGTGCGGGTTGGCCAATGCCGGTAGATCGTCGTCTTTGCAACCCCCGACCGCCGCGATATTTCGTCGATGCTTGCCCCGCCGAACCCTTCTTCCACGAGGAGTGCGTAGGTGTGGGACAGCACGGCCGTTCGCGTACGTTGGACACGCGGGTCGATCCAGGAAGAATCTTTCATGCTCTGGGCTCACCAATCAGGTCTGGGAAGGCCACGTCCGGGCCACACCGGGTGCGGGCATAAAGAAGTTTACGAGCGTGCCATTGTCCGTACGGACAATCATCGACCGGTTACCCCAGGGCTGCGTCGTCGGGTGCTGAATCACGTCCACGGAGTCCTCGAGCTGGTGCTCGATGAGGTCGAGATCGTCAACGTCGAACTCGAGAATCTGAGCACCCGGAGCACAGTCGGACAACTCCGGCGTCGCTGTTGCTAGAGCGGCCGGAGTGCAGAACGCCAGGGCTATCCCCCCGGCGGGCACCTCCATGTAGTCCGGATACCCGGTTGCCTGCTGCCCGAGGAGCTGCGCGAACAGATTGGCGGATGCCGCCACGTCGGCCGTAACGATGCGAATAGATCGAATTTTCATCTTTGCCTCCTTCTAAAGCTACGATACTGTATCGTAGCGTTGTAGTGTTTAGGTGGCAACAAACTACTTAGGCGCAATCGGCAAAGGAGAAGGCAATGTCAGCTATTCAATTGAGCGAAGATGCGTCGCGACTTGCTGGCAAGCGCGTCGTCATCACGGGCGGAAGTTCGGGCCTCGGCGAGGTCGTCGCCGCAGTCCTCGCGCGCGCCGGAGCGCAGGTTACTCTTGCCGTTCGAGATCTGAAACGGGGCCGGGCGGCGGCTGCGCGGATGGATGGACATGTTGACGTAGCCGCCCTGGAGCTTGGCAGCTTGTCGTCCATCGAACGTTTCGCGGACATCTGGGTCGGACCGATCGACGTCCTGATCAACAACGCCGGTGTGATGATGCCGCCACTCGGGCGCACCGAAGACGGCTTCGAGACGCAATTCGGGGTGAACCACCTCGGACACTTCGCTCTCACGGCGCGCCTTCTGCCCTCCATCACCGACCGAGTGGTCACCGTCACATCGGACTACTACAAGTCAGGGTCGATCGACTTCGATGACCCCAACTACCTTCGCCGACCCTACAAACCCGGTAAAGCCTATGCGCAATCAAAGCTCGCCGATCTTCTGTTTGCTGGCGAGCTTGCCCGGCGCCTCGCCCGAGCCGAATCGCCGGTTCGGTCTGTGTCGGCGCATCCTGGGTACGCTCGCACAGGGCTCGCCTCCCATGTCGACAGCGCGGGCTTTCGACTCATGGACAAAGTGATGGGCCCCCTGATCGCTCAGGACGCAAAGGGAGGCGCACGATCCCTGCTCGCCGCCGCAATCTCCGATATCCCAAACGGAACCCTCATCGGCCCTGGGGGCCTATTCAATCTCCGCGGCAAGCCAGTTACTGCACCACTTGATAAAGTGGCCATAGACGAAGACCTCGCAAGGAGGCTTTGGTCGCTCTCCACCGAACTCACCAGTGAACCCTTCGATGCTCCCATCGGCAACGTTTAGCGGCGACGCCGCCTCGCACCCGCCGTCTATCAGCAACAAAACGCCGCCATTGACCAGCGCTAGCCGCAGCTTTGAGCACATCGGGGCCCCGGAATTCCGGGGTACCGCCGCGGCCGACGCAGCTGCTCAATGACGATCGATTCTGATCTAGCGCCCGGTGAGTCATCGGATTCAGCGGGCGACGGCAAAGTGTCTTTACTCCGCCGCTTCTAGAAGTTTCTGAGGCGAAAATGGGAGGGTGAGACATCTTGGGCATACACGGGTCAGCACCAGAAGCCAGGACGCGAAGTTGCAGGTCGATGCTCTGGTCAAATCGGGCGTGCAGGAGCGGGACTTTTTCGCGAAGGTCACCTCGGGCGGCCGGACCGCGATCTCGCGCCCGGGGATGAAGTTGTTGCTCGAGTACGCCAAGCCCAGCGACACCGTCGTCGTCTGGAGGGTTGATCGCCTCGGCCGGTCGCTGATCGAAGTGCTCCACACGGGGAAGCTGCTTCGGGAGCGGGGGGCATGCAGGTGAAAAGCATCTTGGAAGGGATCGATCCGTCGACGACGTCGAGCCGGATGATGCTAAACATGCTCGCCACCTTGGCCGAGTACGAACGCGAGCTGATCACAGAACGGGTGAATGCCGGGATCACGGCAGCCCGGGAAGGCGGCGCCAAGTTCGGTAGGCACCTGTCAGATCCCGTCGTCGTCGCAGGCAAGCTCAAGCTCGTTGACAAGGCCAGTGCAAAAGGTCGGACCGCCGAGGACGCGGCGAAACTTGTCGGATGGAGTCGCGCCACTCTTTACCGCCACCAGCAGGCCCTCACGGCCCGCGAGAGCACCACCGTGTAGGTGCCTCATGGACGCGGCGGAACGGTGGCGTGTTCTTCGACTGCATGTCGAAGACCAGATCCCGCTCGCCGTCCTCGCCCCAGAGGCCGGGCTCTCCGATCGTACGCTGCAGCGCTGGAGCCAACTCTACTTACCACTCCCGAGGGCGCAACGTACCTTGGGTATTTTTCTTCTTGCCGCCGACCAGGTCCCCGAGATTGCCCCAAGCGTTGAGGCTCAATCGCGCGAGCGGAAGCACGAGCGGTAACTTTCTTTCGCCTGATCGGCGGCAGGCTCAGTCAATCCGTCAGCTTGCGGCCCATCACGGGCATGCTGCGGCTCCGCGATCGACACCTCAGCGCAGGCGGCGTCGTCTCGCAGCGGTCCGCGCGGCCTGGAGAGCCGTGTCCAGGAGCGCCCTGACGGGCCCGGCGGTTTCACCCCTTCTCGACGTGACGACCACGGTCAGATCATCGGTCCCGACGAGGTTTCGGTAGACAAGTCCGGGAACAGGGATATCTTGTGTGGGGGCGGGCACGAGCTCTTTGGATCGGAAGTCTAGCGACACCGAGACACCCCAGCGCTGGCCGATTTCTTGCAGCCGTGACTAGTTGAATCAGAGCGGGAGTTCATGTCCGATTTGCTCGATCACCGACTAGGTCGCCCACCTTAAGGAACTTCCGCCTACGCAACTACAGCGAGCAAAGGCGTTCCGTCACGCTACCGCGAGCGAGCTGACGACTTCGACGATTCTGTCTGGACCGCTTCGTCGTCGCTGAGGAGCGAGCGAATTTCCTGTGCTGCGACGGCGAGCGGGGTGCGGAGAGCCAGCTGCTGCGCCCGCGTGAGCGGATCGAACACGAGCTGCCGAACTCGCTCGACATGGCCGGGTGCACTGTCGACCACCTTCTCCATTCCGAGGTCGGTGAGTGTCCCGAGCGTGAATCGTCCGTTCTCAGGATCGGGTCGCCGGGTCACCCATGCATGCTGCTCAAACCTCGCCATCACCTTCGACAGTCTCGGCAACGTGCAGTTGCAGGCGGCGGCGAGTTCGCTCAACCGGATGGTGCGCTCGTCACTCATCGACAGCCGCGCCAGCACGCTGTACTCGAAGTTCGAGAGACCCGAATCGCGCGTCAGTTGTCGATCCAGAAGTGTCGGAAGGGCGATCACGACGGTGAGCAAGTCTTGCCACAGCTGCTGCTGATCGTCGGTCAGCCACCTGGGATTTTGTGTCATAGAGCGAGCGTACCCGGCAAATCGGCGCTTGCCAAGGCAAGTGCATGCGGCTATCGTGACTTGACGAGGCAAGTCCCAACTACTTGAAGGAGTTTCCGTGAAGGCCATCCGATACCACCAGTTCGGCGATACCGACGTCCTACGGTCGGAAGAAGTCGACCAGCCAACCCCCGCCGCCGGCGAGGTGCTGATCCAGGTCGCCGCAACGTCGTTTAATCCGGTCGACGAGCACATCCGCCTCGGTATCCTCGCGGAAGCCATCCCAACCGACTTGCCGATTACGCCGGGGCTCGACGTCGCCGGCACGGTTGTCGCTGTTGGTGAGGGCGTGACGACGATTGCGGTCGGCGACGAGGTCGTCGGTATGTTCCCGCTCGATCAGCACGGTGGCGCCGCAGAGTACGCAGTCATCGCCGCCATTTTCGTTGCGCGTGCACCGCAGAGCGTCGACCTGACGGACGCCGCCGCGCTGCCGCTCACGGGCCTAGCAGCGCGGCAGGCCGCGGTGGAGCTGGCCGACGTGCACTCAGGGCAGACGGTGCTCGTAAACGGTGCGGGCGGCGCCGTCGGCAGCCTCGTCGTCCAGCTCGCGGCCGACGCCGGCGCGACCGTGACGGCGGCCGACTCGCCGCGTCATGCCGACCGGCTTCACGCGCTTGGCGCCACGCACGCGGTCGGGTTCCTCGACCTCGACGCCGGCCCTGCGGCCGTCGGCGGCGTCTTCGACGTGGTCATCAACCACGTCCGGCTCGCCCCGGAGGACCTCGAGAAGCTCTCTGCGTATGTGGCCGATGGCGGTATTGCGGTCAGCTCCGCCGGTGCCGTCCCGGTCGATGAGGCCCGAGGCACCCGCTCGGCGAACGTGTGGGTGACGCCCAACGGTGAACACCTGGCCGATATGGTGGCCCGCCTCGACGCCGGAAGCATCACGCTGAACATCACAGACCGGCGGGCTCTTCACGAGCTGCCCGCGGTACACGAGGCCGCCAGCTCCGGCAGCCTCGCCGGCAAGACCGTCATCACCGTCGGCTGACATCAGATAGCAGGCAGAGAGGTCGGCGTACCTGACGTACGTCGACCTCGGCCGCCTTGTCGTCGTACTCAGAATCACCGAACCACACACGATCGAGAGCATCCGTGCCGGAAGAAGAGTCCACCGCCGACCGTCTGTTGCCGGCGAGTACGGCGATGGCAGCGCCCACGCTGCTTGTCGGCGACATGGAACGGACGAGCGGCTACTACAGCCGCGCGTTTGCCATGGAACCTCTTGGGGAACGGGTCGCTGCCGGGCGACTGCACCGCGTGCTTGAACGCGGTGACGTTCCGCTTGTCAAGCTCATTGAGGAACCCGACCTGCCTAGAGCTCAGCGCAATACTGGGGCCTCTTTCACACGGCTTTCGTGTTCGAGACCAAGGCTGGCCTTGCCTGGACGGTACTCGCCGCCGCGCAACACCCGATCACCCAGTTCGCGGGCGCGGCGGACCACCATGTCAGTGAGGCGTTCTACTTCACCGATCCGGAGGGGAACGGCGTCGAGCTCTATGTCGACCGCCCGCGCTCCTCCTGGCGCTACGCAGGTGGCCAGGTCGTCGTCACGACCGATCCGCTCGACCCCAACAATTTCATTCGTGAAAACCTCGTCGAGCCATCCGCAGAATAGGCGGAAGACCTCGCTCGACGCGTTGGTCACGTGCACCTCCAGGTCGGCGACGTCGCAACTGCGACCACCCTCTACGTCGACACCCTGGGCTTCGCGATGACCGCAAACGCGCCCGGCGCACTCTTCGCCTCAGCGGGCGGCGTTCGCCGACCCAGCCACCTCGGCAAGGCACCCGACGCGGAAGCATCTACGCACCACCAAGAATGCGCGCCACAGGCGCGCCTGATCGCTCGTAACCGAAGCGCCTCCTATCTCATGGGATATGCCACACCAGAAACCGTCTGAATCGTCGCTGATTGGCTCGGACAGCCAGAATCGTTCGTCCTCGGGTTGCTCCTGTTACGCAGTACGATTCCCCCGTGAAGAGAACACCCGTTGGCATGCGAACCTCCGCAGCATCGCTCTTCATTGCGTGGCTGATACACGATGCGGAGGAAGCGTTCACGTTCCCGGCTACATCAAGGATCATCGCCGCGCGGTTGGGATCCTCCCGCATTCTGGTAACTCCGGCCCAGTCCGTGATCGCCATTGCTCTAATGGGCTTGCTCGTCGGAGGGGCGTGCGCTCGGGGTATACAGACCAACGGCAAGTCACGACTGTATCGCGCTGTCACAGCGGGCTTAGAAGCGCATGTGGCCACCCACGTCCTGGCCTCCGTTGTTCTCAAGCGATACACCGCCGGACTGGTTACCGCACCATTCGTAATGCTGCCCGGGGCCCGGATCTCCCGCGCCTCCCTCAGGCGCAGTGCCACGCCTCTCACCGCGGGCGACACCGCGCGAGGAGCTGCCCTGATGTTGAGCGCAGCTCTTGCATCTCATTTCGTCGCCAGACTTGCATGCCCCGGGTCCCGAACTTCATCGTGACTGTCACGGGACCACCACCCAACAGCGTTTGTCTCGTAACCTGAGCGCCTCGCAACCCAAGGGATACCAGACATAGGAGATCGCCTATTCACGCGGCGAGCGGCTGGTGACTTGCCTCGCATCTGGTACTGCCTCGTATCCGTGGGGTTTCGAGACGGTTTAGTCTTAGCCCAAACCCACCCGCGAGCCGCCGCTGACTACGGCTTTCGCTCTTCGGCTAAGTGCACCCGCCCAAGCGTTGCAGCCCGCCAAAATCCTGCTCGCAGCGGCGCTGAAGCAGGAACGCCTCCGAAAACACTTCCGGCCAGTAGCGATGAACTGGTTAGGGGCTAAGCGAGGAGCGTGGCCACCAAGAAGTACCCTGGCACGACCGCCAATAGTGCGATGGCTACTGCGAGCAGAACGCGTACTCGTTTTGACATGTACTTTCCGCTGAGGGTCGAAACGGACAGCGCTGCGCAGAAGAGTGCAGCGCTTCCGGTGAACATCACCATGGTGCCGTCTGACTGGGATACGAAAAGGAGCAGCCCCAGAAAGATCAGGCTCATTACGCCGAAAAAGCTCAACGCGATGTCACGGGGGGAATTATTGCGTGCCGTTTCGGGTGATGTCACACTTCGGCTCCTGCTTAGGTTTCGCGAGTTCGCACTGCTCTCAGCATAGGCACCGACGGCCAGCGGCAGGAGAGCTCCAGGTCGACCGGTTGGGCTTGACGGCATGGCGGATCACGGCTTCGATCGACCTGTCGTCAGTCAGTTCAACCGCGAGCCGAAACGCGCGCCAACCGATCCTCCTACCTGGGTTCCGCTCTGTACAGAAGACCTTGTCTTCCGGGATGCAAGGAGTGGTCGCGGCCTGCGTCACGACGAAGCCTGTCCGCCCGTCGGGTGACTTGTCTTATATCTGGACCTGTCTCGCATCCGTAGGGATACGAGACAGATTCGAAGCACTCGGGCTTTGTCGATGACTCCTCGGGACACCCACTCCCTACTGCCGTTGTTGCAACAAACTAGTGACAGTGCGGCCGCACCTAAGCGGCAGTCGCTCGCGTGCTGATGGCTCGAGGATGATCGGCTATGTCAGCGCGGTTGATTGCAACGGGCGTTATGACGGCACCGAGCGCGATCAAAGCCGCTCCCGCGGCGCAGGCAACTTGCCACTCGAAGGCGTCGTACGCGATCCCGCCCAATAGGGACCCAAGCGCGCTCCCGAAGAGTCCGGCTGCACTATAAAGTCCCATCGATCGCGCAACGCGCCCGTCAGAAATCTCTGAAACTATCGCCTGTTCAATGGGGAACAAGGTCGCCCAAGCGACACCAGTGGCAATCCACAAAGCTGCGACGACCAGAGGCGACTCAGCGAAAGCGAGACCGGCGGCGAAGACCGCGCTCAGGAGTGACGCAGCGACGACCGCCCGGCGGCGTCCGAAATGAATCACGAAACGATGGAGATATGTGGGTAGAACCGCCGCTGCAGTCGACCCTGGCAAAAAGACGAGTGCGATGCCGACAATGCTCAGGTTGAATGCACGTTGAAGATGGAGGAGCAGCAGAATGCCTAGCGCAGCCTCAGCAACGCTGGTTATCGCCACGGCTACCATCAAAGGTCTTAAACGGGACGTGAGGTTAGCGGACGGAGCTTGGTTGACCTCCGGTTTAGTCGATATCTCAACAAAGTCGCTGCGGGGACGGGCGACGACGAGAAACGCTGCGGCAATGACGCTTACAGCCGCCGACGCAACGAATAGCAGCGCGTAGTTCTCAACGAAACCAAGGAAAACTGAGCCCACAACAAATGAAGCCCAAGTCCCAGTTTCTTCAGCCGAGAGTAATTTGGCGAAGGCTCCGCTTGATCGTCCGGACTCCTCGCCGACCATGGCTCGCAAAGCGACCAGGGCAAAGGAGGACCCAATACCCGTAATGGCTGCCGCCGTGAACGCGAGTGGGAGACTCACTTGCACATCGGAAAGAGCGTAGACGCCGAAAGCTAAGGCGATCACAAGGCTCCCCAAGACGGCGACAAGCCCCTTATTGATGGAGTCAGCGATACGGCCAGGAAAAGGCCTGGCGATGAAAGCGATCACAAGCTCAGTGGCCAGCAGCGCCCCAATCTGGCTCGGGTCAGCACCAACAGCCTCGCCCGCCCAGAGTGGAACGATGAATGCCATTAGGGCAACTGGCCCTGTAGTCAGGCTAGCCGCTCGATAAACCCTGGACATGTTCCCCGTTTGAAGCTCGCTAACGATGAGCGCAAGCATAGGGACGACAGGTTACCTATCCCATCCCCCCCGAAGGGGGCCTCCGCGTCGGCAGGCGACGTGTCTCATATCCGACGTGTGCCAAAACCCATGGGATATGAGGCACAGGAGATCGCCTTGTCGTGTGAATCACGGCGCTAAATGGCGGCTTGTTGGCAGCGCCGATTGTCACGTAGGTGCGCGTATTCCGATCGCACATGGACCACGGAACACACTCAAACTTGATTTGAAGGGTGAACTTGATATTTGTTGCAGGTATCTCCACCGTGATCACGGTCCTGGCCGTTGTCGGGCAGCGCAAGGGGTGGGTCGACTTCTCCTGGAATCAGAAGCGTCGAGGCGGGTCAATGACAATCGCCGATGAGGCATTCAATCCGACACATTATGAAGCACAGGTGGAGATGGACCGCCAGACGATCTTGCCCGCGCCGGCCCCTCTGCCCGGCGACGACGACAAGGGCACTTACCGGGGAATTGTTCGCATCAAGATTTGACGGTCATGCCGACTAGCTCCACTCGTGACTGACCGTCGAGCAGTCCATGGTTGACCTAACTTATTCGCACGACCTGGCCGACGATCCGTTGCGCAGGCGGCTCGCAACATACGTGGCTCGTATCCCATAGGATACAAGACGCTGACTATCCGCTCTGAGCCCACGCGGAGAACCAGGTCGATGCGCCAAATAGCGATCACAAAACACCGCCACAAAGCGCCAAAAGTCACAGGTACTGGGGTAGGACGCCGAGCAGCGGGGTGCGCCGCTATGGTTCAGGATGTGAGCACCGCTACGCACGCCCCGCCCGCACGGTTGTCGCCGGCCGCCCCTCCCCGGTGGGCGCGTGTCGCCGCGCACATCGCGGCATTGACCCCGCTTCCCTCTGCGCTATGGCGGGTCTCGCTCGTCCTCGGGTTCTCCGGCGGATTCACCGAGCGAGGACTGGTCGATCTCGACGTCGCCGGTTGGGGCTGGATCTATCTCCTGGGACTCAGCGTGCTCACCGAGTTGGCCGCCCTGCTCACCCTCGGCCTCGTCCAGCCGTGGGGAGAGACGGTGCCTCGATGGTTGCCCCGCCTCGGCGGTCGCCCTGTCCCGACGAAACCGGTCGTCGCCGCAGCGTTGATCGGCACGGTCGTGCTGATGGCATTGTGGACTCCACTGCTCCTGTGGTGGACCATCCCGCACTCCGACATGACGGCGGCTGGGGCGACCGTGGTTGGCATCCTCTACCTCCCGCTGGTCGCGTGGGGCCCCCTCCTCGCAGCTGTGACCGTCTCCTACGCCCTGCGACACCGTGCAGCAGCTGGGGAGTGGCGGCCTACCTAGTTGACCGGCGGGCGCGTTCCAGTGCCGATACGTCTCCTCGAAGCCTGCCGCCGTGGACCGCAGCGCTTGACGGTGGCGATCCCGGGGCACTGCATGACAGCCGGTGTCCGGTAAGGGGTCGACTAGCGAGCTTTCCCCCGCAGCCGGCGTCCCGTATCGGACGTTCGCATTAACGGTCAGGGGGGGGGGGGAGATATCAGCGCACAGCGGCGCTAGCGTAATCCTCATGCTCCGCCGCGACTCGACTGACGCTCTGATTCAAGAGCGGATACGTATCTGTGAAGGAGCATGCAACGAACTGGTCCGTGCGGGCGAGCTATGCGCAGAGGAATTTCTGTCGTTGCCCGGTGATGGAGAAATCACAGAGTGCTTCTTAGCCGTTGAGATCGGAATTGTGACAGTCAGAGTGCTGTCATGGACGACAAGTACTAACCACGCAGCAGCGATTTCAATCCTCGACGCCTGCGTGGAAGCCTGCACAGAGTCAGTGACCGCATGCGAGCGAATGGCTCAGCTCCACCCCAACTGGGCCACTTGCACAAAAGCACGCCATCGCGTGAGCAACGCCTGCACAGACCTGCAAGTCGCCCTATCCGTCCGATAGACGATCGCCAATCCGGCACTCGTCGCGAGGCTTTCCGGGCGAACTTAGCTAGAAGGCCCCCTAACTGGCTTTTCGCTGTATTTGGACCTGCCACACTGGGCCAATGGGGTGGAAAGAACTGGCGGCATCGTTGTTCGCATCGTTGGCTACGCTTGGATGGCCGGTAGCTGTTGTGGTGATCGCGCTTGTGCTTTTAGGGAGGTTCCGCGCGGAATTCGCAGCACTTATCGGACGGCTCCGGAAGGCGAAGCGGGCCGGCGCAGGACTTGATTTCGACTTTGCCGAGCGCGTGGGCGAGGTCGAGGAATCTGCAGTGCAGGTCGTCGTGGAAGAGGAGATTCCCGAGGCGACCCTTCCACCCCGTTCGTCAACTATCGAGCCTGTCGCGGCCATGATCCTTGCGTACGAGATGCTGGGAACGCAACTTGTCGACTTATATGAAGCGGTGCGTCCACATAAGATGTGGCCACCTACAAGAGACAACCTGGACGGGTCGGTTCAGAGTACGGCTCAGATTCTTAACCAACTGACCAGCGAAGGCATGATCTCCCTAAAGGCCTTTAACGTGATCAGCGAGCTGCGGTACCTACGCAACGCTGTCGTTCACGGCCGGGTGCTTCCCGATGCCGCTCAGGCCGCTCAATTCCTCGACGCTGCCGACGACATGCAGCGTTACATCGCTGAGCAGACTCGTAAGGTCGAGGATTTCGACGCGGCGTTAGACGCAGACTAAACGTGGGATTGACTCGCACATACAGCGTGCTCGGAATACGCGCCGAGTAGATCCACCTGCTTCCACCGAAGGGCATTTATGCGTCCGATAGGGGATCGCCTACCGAGCGCTCCCCGACCGCTCTGCCAAATGGGTGGCGCCCAAGGAACGCGGTGTACATCCATCCCGATCTTCTTGGCGCGACTGCCGTAATCCCCAATCGAGGTTCTCACCCCGAAGAAATGCATAAGTAAGCAGGCGGGGAAATTTTGGATTTCGGTACAGGTACCGCCATGTTCGTGGCGTTGGTTGGGGTGATCGGGTGGGTGACTTCTGAGGTCGTCCGACGATCTGATCCACGCCGGCTCGAGCAGCTCTCCGCTGTGATTGATCACGTCTCCGCGGGCAGCGCACAACAC